>JACDDJ010000631.1 GCA_013817065.1 Acidobacteriota bacterium | reverse complement strand
GCTCGACACAGCCATCAGCCAGGAGCGGCTGAACGCCGCGAAGGCGGCCTATGTGCCGACGCTGCAGACGGGGGTGTCGCGCAACAGCCAGCTCCAGCCGCCGACGAGCCTCTTTTCGGGAACCGAGGGGCTCGAGATCGGGGGGTGGTCCGGTACTGCCAACATCGTCCAGCTGATGCCCTGGGGCGGCGGCAACTACCTGTTCGGAGTGGACAACTCGCGGACGACGACCAACAACTTGATCTCGAGTCTGAATCCCTCCGTGACGGCGCGGCTGCAGCTGGGGATTTCCCAGCCGCTGCTCCGCGGCTTCAAGATCGACGCGACGCGCGCGGAGGTCGATATCGCGCAGCGGAACCGGTCCATCGCCGACACGCAGCTCGAGGAGCGCGTCATCGACACCGGATCGTCTGGTGAGCGCGCCTACTGGTCACTCGTCGCCGCGCGTGCTCTGACGGACGTCCAGCAGCAGGCGCTCGACCTCGCGCTGGAGCTCGAACGTACTAATCGCGCGCGCGTGGACGTTGGGCAGTCGCCGCCGCTCGATCTCGTCGCGGCCCGCGCCGAAGTGGCGCAGCGGCGCGAGAACCTGATCGTCTCTCGCACGCAGGTGCGACAGGCAGAGGATCGGTTGCGAACCTTGATCGTGGATCCGACGCGGCCGGATTTTTGGAGCGTCCGCCTCGAACCAGCGGATCTCGTCCCGGCTGTCGGTCCGATGCCGGACGTGGATGCCGCGGTCCGCCGGGCGCTGGCGGATCGCACCGACCTGGTTCGCGCCCGCAAGGAGATCGAGATCGATGAGACGGGCATCTCGCTGGCGAAGAGTGAGACGCGCCCCGACCTGCGACTGGAGGCGAACTACTTGACCGACGGCGCCGGCGGCACGCGCATGCTGCGCACCGGCGGCTTCCCCGGCACCGTGATCGGATCGGAATCGACGTCCTACGGCAACGTCCTCGGCCAGGTGCTGAAGTTCGATTACCCGGCGTGGACGGTCGGCATGACCTTCAGCTATCCGCTCGGCAAGAGTGCCGCCGAGGCGAATCTCGCGCGAGCGCGGATCGAGAAGGATCAGTCGTCGACGCGGCTGCGAGCGCTGGAGTTCACCGCCGTCCGCCAGGTGCGGGAGGCGGGCTGGCTGGTCGAGCAGAATCAGCAGCGGATCGAGACGGCGCAGTTGTCGCGTGAGCTCGCCGAGCAGCGGCTCGACGCCGAGCAGCGCCGCTTCGAGGTTGGGATGTCGACGAGCTTCCTCGTGATCCAGGCGCAGCGCGACCTCGCCGTCGCGCGCAACAACGTCCTGCAGGCCGTCCTCGACTACCAGCTCGCGGTCGTCGCCTTCGAGACCGCCCAGCGCACCGGCCGTTAATGGGGACACTCAACTTAACGCTAAGTTGTTGACTCTACGGGAACGGCTGCGAGAGCTTCCTCATCAGGATACGGCCCCAACCATCCCCCTCACCAGGCGGGCGGTGAGGGGTGCCAGTAAAACGCCGTTACGAAAGTGGCCGGTTGCGTAGATCACACGCGTTGAGTTGGACGACGGCCTGATCACCGGAAGTCCGCTATCAGAGGCCGGCCGCAGCCCCGCGCGTGCCTCGATGAACGTGGCTTCAGCTGCGTCGGGCAGCAATCGTTGGACCGCGTCGATCAGCTGGCCAACCCCCTTCGCGGTGTTCCGATCGTCGAACCCGACCTCCTCGACAGTGGCACCCACGAGCACGGTGCGATCAAGCCATGGGACAACATAACAGTCCTGGCTCCACATCACGTGTGGGAGCGCCTCGCCCTTCCATCGGAGGCGCAGCAGCTGCCCCCGGACCGGGCGGATGCCCGGCTGCTCCGGTCCGACGACGTCCGACCAGCTGCCGGCCGCGATGACCACCACGCCGCACGAGAGGGCGCCCGTCGACGTTTCGATGACGACGTGATCTCGCTTGGTGAAGGTTTTGAGGATCGGCTGCTCTTCGTGAAACACCGTCCCGCGCCGTTCCGCCGCGCGCCTCAGGGCCACCAGCAGTTGCTCCACCCGGACGTAACCCTGTTCGGCTATCAGCAGGCCGCCAGCGGCGGTGCCGCGCGTCTGGCGGGCGCCTGGCTCCAGCGCGTGCCACTGCGCGGTGAGCTGTGCATTTCTCGCTGCGTCGGCGACAGCGCGCAGACGTTCTTCGGCCTCGACTGATGTCGCCACTTCGAACGTTCCGCAGCGTCGATATTCGATCTCCCACTCGGACGCGCTTTGTGCCTTGGCAACGAAACCGTCGTACATCCCGAGACTCTCGACCGCGAGTTTCTGAAGCGTCCCGGCCGATGGCGCCTCGATGAAGGGGGCGAGAACGCCGGCTGTCGCCTGGGTCGCCCCACCGCCGACTCGGCGCGCGTCGAACACCTCGACACGATAGCCGCGTCGCGACAGGTCGTCCGCGATGGCGCACCCGATAATCCCCGCCCCGACGATGCCGACATCCACGACTCGATACTAACGGTGACGCTCAACTTTTCCGCAACTTGTTGATTCTCCTGGGACGCAGAGATCGCGCGAGGGACCCGTGTTACGTGGGGCGCCCGGCTGGCACGAGCCTTCCACGGACGTTCCGCACACGCAATGCCTCGCATCCGCCGCTGCGCTCCAGACGGACTCGCCCACCACGTGATCAACCGTGGGAACAATCGCCGGACGGTGTTCCAGAAACACGGCGATTACCTCGCATTCTTGCGCTTCATGCGTGACGCGCAGGACCGTGTCCCGATGCGCATGCTCGCCTACTGCCTCATGCCGAACCACTTTCACCTGGTCCTCTGGCCTGAGTCGGTGAGCGCACTTTCCGCGTACATGCGTTGCTTGATGAATGCACATGTCCGCAACTATCACCAGCACTATGGAACGTGCGGCCACGGCCATATCTGGCAAGGACGGTTCAAGAACTTTCCGATCTCTGCGGATGATCATCTCCTGCGAGTGCTCCGGTACGTCGAGGCCAACGCTGTACGCGCGAACCTCGTTCGGCGCGCTGAAGACTGGTCCTGGGGCAGCCTCGGGACCGCCACCGCGGATGCGCCACAACTGACGCAGTCGCCGGTCAGTCGACCCGCCGACTGGCTCGATTACGTCAATTCGGCAGCCGGGGATGACTTGAAGGCGCTTCGACAAAGCGTCCGACGCGGCACGCCGTACGGGAAGCAGGAAT
>JACDDJ010000630.1 GCA_013817065.1 Acidobacteriota bacterium | reverse complement strand
CAGTTCAAGCGTCTGCACCTGTTCCCCAACGACAATCGACGGTGCGTCGGCGCGGGACACATCCTCCACCCGCGCCCTTACCGTGACCGGGCGGTTCGGCAGCTCCCCGGGCGGGAGCACGATTTCACCGGTGACCTTTTGCGTCGGCATCGACGTTCTCCGGCCGTTCAGCTGGATGCCGCAGCTACTTTCGCCTGCGCGAGGATGGCTCAGCATCGAGTTCGGCTAACAAGGTGGCCATCGCTGCCGTGATTGGCTGGCCGGTCCGCGCCTCTACGAACCTCCACTCGCCGGCAGGATTGACCTCGAGGAAAACGTAGTCGCCAGCCTCCGTGCGGCGGAAGTCCAAGGCACCGTACCGCAGGCCGAGCGCGTTCATAAACGTCCGGATGCGCGAGGTGGTCCGTGCCGGCAGCTCGAGTGCCTCGAACTGCGCGCCCGCGAGATCCATGCGATAGTCCACGGCGTAAGCAGCTGGCGCCGCGCGAATGGCCGCCGCGAATATGCGCGGGCCGACCACCGTGACACGAACGTCCGCCTCAGCCTTCACGTATTCCTGGAAGATGACCGGGGCGATCGCCACGGAATCAAGCAGCGTGAGCTCCTCGTCGCGCAGCGCGCGTGTCTCGCGCCAGCAGGATTCCGTCGCCAGGAACGTCTTATAGATCGTTCGGGAGACGCCCAGCTCCTCGATAAACCGTCGTGCCGCGGCGGGATCGTTGGTGAGGAGTGTTCGCGGCGCGGTCAGTCCGACGCGCGTCGCGACTGCCAGCTGATACGGCTTGTGGTGCGCCACCGCGTCGAGCTCCGGGCGGTTAACCCAAACGCAGTCGAGTGCGGCCCATGCGCCGGGGACGTCGTGCGTCATCCCGTCGTGCAGCGTGTAGGGCTGCGGGCGCCGCCACCAGGCGGCGCGGCACGCAGTCAGATCGATCGTTTGGCCGTCGAAGGCGATCGCCCGCCGCCAAGTGCGCCCGTCGAATTCCTGGTTCAGGGCGGCGTGCCGCGGATAACGACTCGTATCGAGGAGGGCGACCGGGTGCCCTCCTCGATCTAACTCTGCGAGCACCGCGACCGCGTGGTCGTCGCCCGCGTGCGAGACGATTAGGATCACAAGTTACTCACGTGTTGCCGTCTCCGCGGAGGGAGTTGAGCACCTGCTCGTAGGCGCTCACGAGCGAAGCCGCCGAGTCTTCGAGCCGTCCGGCATCGGCGGTAGCCTGGGCGGCGGTCGCGCGCGCCTGCGCGACGGCCGCCTCCACATCGAGCAGCTGCTGTTGCAGCTGCGCCAGATACGCCACGCCGTTCGGGTCCGCCGCTGTCAACCCTCCGCCAAGCATCGCATGATGCGGGGTTGCCAGGCTGAACGGCTGGATGGTGCCCGGCCCCAGCGGGCCGATAGGATCGCGGAGCTTCGGCAGTGGATCGCGGAGCTTCGGGATCGGATCGCGGACCGGCTTCGGCAGCGGTTCGTCGCGCACCTTCTTGACCGGCTCCTGCCAAGGCTGTTACGCCGTAAATCTCAGCCTGAGAGACATCGAGCGTTGTGCCGAAAAGGTTGGCCTAGGTTAACAGCCTAGCGCCTGCACGGGGTCGATCAGAGAGAGCCTCGCCCGCCAGGCCCGTGACGCGCATTGGCCATCCTGTTTAACCCCCGCGCGGCGGCTTGAGTGATCTATCGCGGCTTCGCACGCCAGCCGAGTCCAGCCATCAGCTGAATTCGGTGCTCGATCCCGGGTGCCGGAACCTTGATACGCACGCCCTGAATGGTTATGGTGGCAGCCCTCTGCGACACGATGAGGTCGCCCGCGTCAACCCTCAGCGCCAGACGCTTGGTAATTCGCCGCTCCACAACCAGCCCGATGTCGTAGGCGGACGCGTAGGCGGGAGCGTAGTGAGCACTGCCCGGCTCCGGGATCGCGCGAAGCGCCGCTTCTGATCTGAGCCCACCGATCCGCGCCTTGAGAAAGACGTTCGTGTCTGCTCGATCGGTGCCGATTCTCAACCCTCCCAAGACCAACACCGAAGTCCCGCCTCCAAATGGGGATCCCCGCGGGATGGCGGCGATCACTGTGACTCCCGAGTCGATGGATGCCATTTTGCTCAGTCGGTATTGAGTGAAAACTCCGAGGCTGGGGCTTGTGCGAACTCGCAAGTCGGACGGGGACGGGCGAGCGACATACTGGTACGCGCCGGTTTGCACCCCAACGCTCCACAGGCGGTCCGCAGGGGCGCTGATGACGCGGCGTGGCGAACCAAAACCGAAACCCGCACCCGCATTGATCTGCCAGCGCCTACTCATCTGAGGTGGTATTTGGATGCCGAGACCCCCTCCAGGGCCGGGCGACAACACCGTAGTGCCCGGGAGACCGATCAAGACAGATCGGTACTCCAGATGTGCAGACCACCCCTCTCCCGCTCTGAGCTTGACGCCAGCGGCCTGAGCCAGGCCCAACCGTCCGGCTGCGCCATAAACCGGCGATCCATCTCGGTACTGTGTCGCCGCAGACGCGTGGCGAACGAACGCGCCCGCCGCCGACGCGTAGGCCGTGATACGACCGGCTGAAAAAAGATCTCCTTTTACGCCGAGCGAAATCTCCACCGCCGAGCCGCCCTGTGTGAGATAGCGAGGCGGGGTGTGTTCAGGATAGAACATGCCACGGACCTCAATCGAAGTCCACGGAGCGATAGCGATGTCCGCCCATACACCGAGCCCAAGCGTCGTCTGTTGTCTGGCGCTCTCCGACTCGATCCCACGTTGGCTGATTGACCCACCGATCGTTGACGTCGCGGTCTCCTGCGCTAAGCAAACAGGAGGGATGATAAGGAAAATCAGCAGTGCGCCGCGGAGGACCGGTGGAGTCATGCTTGCTGGCTCAGCGGTTGTATGCGTGAAGCCAGAGGCCGCCATCGCCTGCAGCAAGAAGGACGTTCTCAGGACTGATCAGGGGTTGAGGCGAGGCCGTGCGCGGTATCAATGTTAGCGGTGGAAGGTCTGGCGCCCGATGGACCTGCTCGGGGGCGGGGCCTTCAATGCTGATTGGCTGCGCAAAGTTCCGGGGCACCCACGCGTCAATCCGAGCGCCGGATGCCGACATCGTCCCGCGAAATGTGTCACTTTCGAACAAGAGTTCGACGCCACCGTCGGCGTCCAGTTTTACCGTGCCGGTGCAGCCTGCCCACGTAATAACGC
>JACDDJ010000629.1 GCA_013817065.1 Acidobacteriota bacterium | reverse complement strand
ATCTTCCATCTACCATTTTTCATCTTCCATCGCGCCTGACGCGCCCAGGCGGGTCAGGGCGCGAGACCCTGGCTTCACGACCGGATCGCCCTTCGCGCACAGCGGGCACGACTCCGGCTGATAGGTCGGCACCTGGAGTTCGAGCAGCGCGTAGAGCGGCAGCCCCAGCGTCGCCCCGTTGTTGCCACGATCGATGATCGCGCCGGCGCCGACAACGGTCGCACCCGCCGCAGTCGCAACATCCACGGTCTCACGTGTCGAGAGCCCGGTGGTAATCACGTCTTCAACGACGAACACCCGGTCGGCCGACGACAGTGAGAAGCCTCGCCGCAGCGACAGCTTGCCCTCCAGGCGTTCCGCAAAGATCGCGCGGACGCCGAGCGCGCGCCCGACCTCCTGCCCGATGACGATCCCGCCGAGGGCGGGCGACAGCACGACCGTGGCCCCGAGGTGGCGGGCTCGAGATGCGATGCCTGCTCCCAGCGCCGCGGCGAATTCCGGATGCTGGAGGACCAGCGCGCTCTGAAGATAGCGCTCGCTGTGAAGACCCGATGAGAGCCGGAAGTGGCCCTCCAGGAGTGCCCCCGAGGACCGGAACAACGCAAGGTAGTCGGTGATCCCGACGGCGCTCGTCATCGCCTGTTCCCGTTCGAAGGGTTGGTGGTACGGCTCGATGATGAACCGGGCCGAAGGTTCTGCTCGAACAGCTTCAGGATCCGCTTGTACTCATCCGCCCAGCTCGTCTCTTCAACGAAGCCGTGATCCTCGACCGGATACGGGGCGAGTTCCCAGTTCTCCTTGCGCAGTTCGATCAGCCGCTGCGCCAGCCGGACCGAGTCCTGGAAGTGAACGTTGACGTCGACCATGCCGTGCAGGATCAGCAGCGCGCCGGTGAGGCCCTCGGCGAAATATATCGGAGAGCTCTTGCGATAGGCGTCGGCGTCCTTCTGCGGGATGTTGAGGATGTTCGATGTGTAGCCGTGGTTGTAGCGGGCCCAGTCGGTGACGGGACGGAGCGCCGCGCCGGCCGCAAAGACGTCCGGCGTCGTAAACATCGCCATCAGTGTGATGAAGCCGCCGTAGCTGCCGCCGTAGACGCCGATCCGCTTCGCGTCCACGCCCTCTTTCTCGACCAGGTACTTCGCGCCGTCGACGATGTCCTCGAGGTCCTTGCCGCCCATGTGACGGTAGATGGCGGTCCGCCAGTCGCGGCCGTAACCCGAACTCGCCCGGTAATCGACGTCGAGCACGACGTAGCCGCGCGATGCCAGCAGATTGTGGAACATGTACTCGCGGAAGTAGGTCGACCAGTACTTGTGCGCGTTCTGCAGGTAACCGGCGCCGTGGACGAATACCACCGCGGGACGTGACGGATCTCGCTGCGCACCGATCATCTCCGGCGTGAACAATCGTGAGTACACGTCTACCCCATCGCGGGCCTTGAACGTGATCACCTTGGGGTCGATCCACTTGAACGCGCGCCACTCGGCGGTCGGCGTGGTCGTGATCGGTCGTGCCTGCGCGCCAGGCTTGTTCGACATGATGAAGACCTCGGGTGGCTTGGTGCTGTATGAATACACCAGACCGAGCGTCGACTGGTCGGGCGACACTGTCGCATCGTTCGCACCGGTCATCGAGGTGATTTTCGTGCGCGCCCCGCCCTCGGTGGACACCGTATACAGGTGCCGCTCACCGGGATGGTTCTCTGTCGAGGTGATGTAGAACTTCTTACCGTCCGCCGCGAGTTCGGCCGAGGAAATTTCCCACTTACCCTCGGTCAGCTGCCTGGCGCGCGCGCCATCAGCGCTGACGTCCAGCGTGTAGAGGTGCATCCAGCCGTCGCGCTCGGAGAGGAACCACACGCGTTTGCCGTCCGGCAGAAAGTCCACACTCGATCCTCCAAATCCGATCTCCCTGATCCACGCATCGTCGTGCAACGTGTCGATCACCTTCGACTTGCCTGACTCGGGGTCGAGTGTGACGAACCAGCGATCCTTGTTGTCGGTCGAGCGGGCGCTTGCGACCACGAGCTTGCCGTCCTCGGAGACGACCGGCATCGACCAGCGGATCTCCCGTTCAGCGGCGCGCCCGGGTTTGCCGTCAGGCGCCGTGGTCCCGGCGGCCGCGGGCTTCTCGGCCGCAGCTACCGGTGGCGCGAAGCTGCCGTCCGCCCAGGTGGTCTTGCTGCTCTTGATGTTCAGGATGGCGAGCAGCCGGCGGTCCTGCGTGTCGCCGACGTTCGTGCGCGCCGGGATGTCCTCGACATAGCCGCTCTCGGTCACGTAATTTGGGACGATCGTGTTCTTCGCTCCGGCGGGACGTTCGGCCACCACGATGAAGACGTGGGTTTCGTCAGGCGAGAGCATGAGATCTGTCGCCGACTGCTGCTGCCCCGCGAGCTCGAAGCGTGACAGGCGGTCCTTTGCGGCGTCCTCTTCGCGCTTCTTGCGTTGCTCGGCTTCTTTGCGAACGTGCTCGAGCAGCTTCTGTTCCTCGGCCTTGATGAACTGCTGGCTCTCGGTGAGCCGCGGATCGGTACGCCGTTGCGTCACATCAGTCAACTGGCTGACGAGCGTGCCCGACCCATCGACCGGCATGATGAACAAGTTGCCGCCGCTGACGTAGGTGACATGCGTATCGTTGCGGGCCCACCGCGGACTGCCTTCGCTGCCGCTGGTCTTCGTGACCTGGCGCCGCACCCCGGTGGTCGCGTCGTAGATGACGATGTCGCCGCGGTCGTCGAAGAGCATCCGCTTGCGGGCCTTGTCCCAGCGTCCGCTGGATGGCGGGGTGGCCCTGGCTTCGGCCTCACTGAGTTTCTTCGGCTCACCGCCGTCCTTATTGACCACGTAGGTCGAGGATTCGTCCTCGCCAGGCCTGCGCCACTCGAAGTACAACTTCGAGGAGTCGCCGGACCAGCGAAGACCTGACGGCGGGTAGCCGACGAGATCGGGTCCGCGCATGATGCTGTCGATCGTCATCTCGACGCGAGCCGGCACCTTGGCCTCGGCGGCGGGAGCCGGCGACTGCGCGGACAGGGTGGAAATCGTGAACGCCGCAGCAAGAGCGGCTGCTGTTCCAACACTGAATCGGTTCATCGACGTCTAATCCTTCGATACGTGAACTTGGAATCGGCGAAAGAGCGGAGCCCTGCCCCATCGGCTTGCGCGGGGAGGCGCGATCAGTATACCTG
>JACDDJ010000085.1 GCA_013817065.1 Acidobacteriota bacterium | reverse complement strand
TTGCTGCACAGTGGCGTGAGTGGAAATGCACTCCCTGCTTACAGTGGCGGCACCGCGTGGGCTTCGCACCCACTTCGCATGACCACCGGGCAGAGCCGGTCGCGAAACCGGCTCCTCGTCAGTTGTTCAGAGAGAATATCACCTAAAATAAGGGGGATGATCGAACGACGGATCGCGGCTGCCGGCATCGCTGACATCGCAGCGAAGATTGACGCCCGGGAGCGCCTCACGCTCGAGGACGGCGTGCGGCTGTTCGAGTGCCCGGATCTGCTCGCGGTCGGCCACCTCGCCAATCGCGAGCGCGAGCGGCGGCACGGCAAGCTGACCTATTACAACTTCAACATCCGGCTCGAAGCCACCAACGTCTGCGTGGCGAGCTGCCTGTTCTGTTCGTTTGCGCGGCTGACGCCGGATTCGCCTGCAGCCTACACGCTGTCGATCGAACAGGTCCTCGACAAGTTGCGCCAGCGCGCTCACCAGCCGCTCACCGAGGTCCACGTCGTCAACGGGCTCCACCCGGATCTTCCGTTCGAGTACTACACCGACATGCTGCGCGGGTTGAAGCAGGTCCGCCCAGGGATTCACCTGAAGTGCTTCACCGCGGTCGAGATCGCGTTCTTCGCCGACCTCTACAAGATGACCGACCGCGAAGTACTCGAGAAGCTGATCGAGGCTGGTCTCGATTCGCTGCCTGGAGGCGGCGCAGAGATCTTCGCTCCCCGTGTCAGGAAAAAGATCTCGCACGACAAGGCGGACGCGGATCGCTACCTCTCCGTCCACCGCATCGCGCACGAGCTCGGGATGCGCACCAACGTCACGATGCTCTACGGCCACATCGAGACCTACGAGGAGCGCGTCGACCACATGATCCGCGCGCGCGAGCTGCAGGACGAGACCGGCGGCTTCCAGGCCTTCATCCCGCTCGCGTTCCATCCCGACAACAACCAGATGCGCAAGTTGCCGGCGCCGACCGCGACCGACACGCTGCGGACCCACGCGGTAGCGCGCCTGATGCTCGACAACATCGCGCACGTGAAAGCGTTCTGGATTGCGACCGGCCTTGAAGTGGCGCAGCAGGCGCTCTGGTTTGGCGCCGACGATCTCGATGGCACCGTGCAGGAAGAAAAGATCTACCACATGGCCGGCGCGCGGACGCCGGAGATCATGAGCACGAAATCGATCCGCCGGCTCATCCGCCAGGCGGGGCGTGAACCGGTGGAGCGAGATACTCTGTACAACGTGGTGACGGGGCCTGACGAGCCCGACGAGGTGCGTGTCCGCGTCGGCACGCTGGATGCTGTATCAGCGTCTTAGAGACAGGATAGGCGTCAGCGTAGGGCGGGGCTTTATGCCCCGCCGATGGCTGTAGGGCGGGGCTTCACGCCCCGCCGATACAAAGATGGACATAAAACTCCTCAACCAGGTCGAGAAGGAGAGCATCGGGGAACGGCAGCCGCTCCCTGAGAAATACCTGCGCCTCTCTGACGACGAGATGGACGCCCGGATCGCGGCGGCCAAGAAGACCCTGGGTGAGCGCGTTGTCATTCTTGGCCATCACTATCAGCGCGATGAGGTCATCAAGTTCGCCGACTTCACCGGCGACTCACTGAAGCTGTCGCGCGAAGCGGCGAACCGTCACGAAGCCGAGTTCATCGTCTTCTGCGGCGTTCACTTCATGGCCGAGAGTGCTGACATCCTGCGCCAGCCGCACCAGAAAGTCGTTCTCCCCGATCTCGCCGCCGGCTGCTCGATGGCCGACATGGCGGCGCCAGACCAACTCGAGATGGCCTGGCGCGAACTGGAGCAGATGGGGATCCGCACTGCGCCCGTCGAGAACGGAAAGCAGGGGGTCGTCCCGGTCACCTACATCAATTCATCCGCGGCGATCAAAGCGTTCGTCGGTGCGCACGGCGGAATCGTGTGCACGTCCACCAACGCCGCCGCAGTCATGAAATGGGCCTGGGAACGCGGCGACAAGCTCCTCATGCTGCCGGACCAGCACCTCGGTCGAAACACCGGCTGGAAGATGGGCGTGCCGCTCGACGAGATGATCGTCTGGGATCCCAACGAGATGTGGGGCGGCGTGACCGCTCCGCAGGTCGAAAAGGCGAAGTTGATCCTGTGGAAGGGGCACTGCTCGGTCCACACCCGCTTCACGACGGCGCAGGTCGATGTTTTCCGCAAGCAGTATCCCGCCGGCAAGGTGATCGCGCATCCTGAGTGCACGCTCGACGTCGTCCAGGCGTCCGACGACAGCGGATCAACCGAATACATCATCAACGCGGTGCGGAACAGCCCGAGTGGAACGACCTGGGCGGTGGCTACCGAAGTTCACCTCGTGAACCGCCTGCGCGAAGAGTTCTCACCCGACAAGACCATCGTCACGCTGGACCCGTTCGGCTGTCTGTGCTCGACGATGTTCCGAGTGTCGCCGAACCACCTGCTGTGGATTCTCGAAGGGCTGGTCGAAGGTCAGGTCCACAACCACATCACCGTACCCGAGGATCAGAAGCGCGACGCGAAGCTCGCGCTGGACCGCATGCTCGCGGTCCGCTCCTGATCCCTTACCGACAGAAGGAGACAGTAGAAAATGGCTCATGAAGTTCCGCCGCTCCCGTACGACTACGCCGCGCTGGAGCCGCACATCGATGAACAGACGATGCGGATCCACCACGACAAGCATCACGCGGCATACGTCACCAACCTGAATGCCGCGCTCGAGAAGCAGGCCGACCTGCAGAACAAGAGCATCGAGGATTTGATCAAGGGGATCAACAGCGTTCCCGAAGAGATCAAGACCGCCGTCCGCAACAACGGCGGCGGACACATCAACCACACGATGTTCTGGGAGATCATGGGCCCCGGCAAGGGTGGTGAGCCGACCGGTGCTGTCGGCGAGGCGATCAAGTCATCGTTCGGCGGCTTCGACACCTTCAAGGAACAGTTCGGCAAGGCCGCGACGACGCGCTTCGGCAGCGGATGGGCGTGGCTGCTGGACGTCGGCGGCAAGCTGGTGATCGAGAGCACCGCCAACCAGGACAGCCCGCTGATGGAGGGCAAGAAGCCGCTGCTCGGCCTGGACGTTTGGGAGCACGCCTACTACCTGAAGTATCAGAACCGCCGTCCTGACTACATCGGCGCGTGGTGGAACGTGGTGAACTGGGACGCGGTCAACGCGCGTTTCAAGTAAGTCCGAAGACGGAGCGAAAGAAAAGGGCCGCAATGCGCGGCCCTTTTCTTTTTTTGCAGCTCTTTCCGCCCACGCGTTGCGCCGCTACCGCTGCTGCGCGAAGAATTCCTTCTGCAGCCGTAGCAGTAGCGGAATCGAACCCAGCACCGCGATCAGGTTCGGGATCGCCATCAACCCGTTCAACGTGTCCGAGACGTCCCAGATCACATGTAGCGAGCCGGTGGCGCCGAGGTAGATGAACACGAGCCACAACATCCGGTATGGCGTCGCCGCCCGCGCCCCAAACAGGTAGACCATTCCGGTCTCGCCGTAGTAGCTCCACCCGACGATCGTCGAGAACGCAAAAAGTACGATGCCGCCGGTGACGATGACGCCTCCCCAGACGCCCGGCAACCCGGTCTCGAAAGCGCGCGCCGCGAGGGCGGCGCCGGTCACGTCACCCGTCCAGGTCTGCGTCAGCAGGATCACGAGTCCCGATGTCGTGCAGATCAGCATCGTGTCGACGAACACCTCGAAGATGCCGTAGAGCCCCTGCCGGACGGGGTGGTCCGTCTGCGCCGCCGCGTGCACGATCGGGGCGCTGCCGAGCCCGGCCTCGTTCGAAAACAGCCCGCGCGCGACGCCGAAGCGCAACGCGAGGATCATGGTGGACCCGACGAAGCCGCCGGTGGCCGCAGATCCGGTGAACGCCTCGCGGAAGACGGTCGCCAAAACGCCCGGCACGCTTCCGGCGTTCATCAGGATAATGACGAGCCCGCCCGCCAGGTAGAGAATCGCCATGAACGGGACGAGGACGGATGTGAACTCCCCGATCCGCTTGATCCCACCGAGGATGACAATCGCCGTCAGCGCGATCATGACGATGCCGGTCAGGCGCGGGTCGATCCCGAACGACTCCGTCAGCGCGGCGGAAACCGAGTTGGCCTGCACCATATTGCCGATCCCGAAGGCGGCCAGCGCGGTGAGGAGCGCGAAGATGGCGCCCAGCCACGGGAGGCCGAGGCCTTTTTTCAGCGTGTACATCGCGCCGCCGCGCATCGTCCCGGTCTCGTCGAGCTCGCGGTAGTGGAGCGCGGTGACGATTTCGGCGAATTTCGTGCACATCCCGAGGATCCCCGAGACCCACAGCCAGAACAGCGCGCCGGGCCCGCCGATGTGGATCGCGGTGGCAACGCCGGCGATGTTGCCGACGCCGACCGTCGAGGCGAGTGCCGTTGCAACCGCCTGGAACGGCGTGACGCTGCCGGTTCCCTGGCTGGGCTCGAACAGCTTGCCGAGCACCTCACGCAGCGCAAACGGCAGGCGGCGGAATTGGATGAAGCCGGTGAGGACCGTCAGCAGGACGCCCGTGCCGAGGAGCAGCACGATCATCGGCCAGCCCCAGACCAGGGCGTTGACGGCTCGTTCGAATGAGTAAAGTGTGTTCAGCATGCGCGCCGAGTATAGTCCGGCCTCGGCATCCGGTTGAACACCGGTGCCGGTCTGGACTTCAATCTCCGCAGTAGAATGCGCGGATGTCTGAACCGCGCCGCACGGTCCTGTCACGTTTCCTCAGCATCGTCGAACGAGGGGGCAACGCGCTCCCGCACCCGGCGACGCTGTTTGCGAGCCTTGCTATCCTCGTCGTGATCATCTCCGGCATCGCGGCGCAGTTCGACCTTTCCGCGACGCATCCCGGGACGGGCAAAGTCATCCAGCCGGTGAGCCTGCTGTCGATCGCCGGCCTCCACCGGATGATGACGGAGATGGTCTCGAACTTCACCGGCTTCGCACCGCTGGGCACCGTCCTCGTCGCGATGCTCGGGATTGCGGTGGCGGAGGGCAGTGGCCTGATCGGCGCCGGCCTGAAGCTGGTCGTCCTGTCGGCCCCGCCGCGGCTGCTGACCGCCGCGATTGTATTTGCCGGCATCATGTCGAATACCGGTGGAGAAGTCGGTTACGTCCTGCTGATTCCTCTGGCGGCGATGATGTTCCAGGCCGTCGGCCGTAACCCGATCGCGGGTCTCGCCGCCGCATTCGCGGGCGTGTCGGGCGGGTACAGCGCGAATCTTCTCCTTGGGACCGTCGATCCTCTCCTCGCCGGCCTCTCAGAGGAAGCCGCCCGTATCATCGTCCCGACCTACGAAGTGAACCCGTCGGCGAACTACTACTTCATGGCGGTCTCGACCTTCCTCATCACGTTCCTGGGGACGATCGTGACCGAACGCGTCGTCGAGCCGAGGCTTGGCGCGTTCTCCGGGCCCGGCCACACCGATGCGGCGGCGACCACGCTGAGTGCCCCGGAACGGCGCGGGCTGTGGTGGGCGGCGGCAACCGTTGCGGTGATCACCGGCGTGATCCTCTGGGGGCTCGTTCCGGAATCCGGCTTTCTCCGCGATGCGCGGACCGGCGAGGTCCTCCGCTCGCCGTTCATGTCTGGAATCGTCGCGGTGATCTTCTTCGTCGGGGTGGCGACGGGGCTGGCCTACGGGATTGCGGCGCGCACCATCCGCAACGACTCGGACGTCGTTCGCGCCATGGGGAAGGCGATGGAGACGCTCGGTGTCTATCTCGTGCTGGTCTTCTTCGCGGCGCAGTTCGTCGCGTATTTCAACTGGACGCAGCTCGGCCTGATCTTCGCGATCAAAGGAGCCGCCGCACTCCAGGCGGCGAATCTCGGGACGATTCCGTTGATCGTGGCGTTCATTCTCGTGTCGGCGACCATCAACCTGTTCATGGGCAGCGCGTCGGCGAAGTGGGCGATCATGGCCCCGGTGTTCGTCCCGATGCTGATGCTCCTCGGCTACACGCCGGAGTTCACGCAGGCCGCCTATCGCATCGGCGACAGCACGACCAACGTGATCTCGCCGATGATGACTTACTTCGCGCTCATCATCGCGTTCATGCAGCGCTACCAGCCGGCCGCCGGGCTAGGCACGCTGGTGGCGACAATGCTGCCGTACTCGGTGACGTTTTTCGTCGGGTGGACGCTCATGTTGATCGTGTGGATCCTGCTCGGCCTGCCGGTCGGACCTGGCGCCGGGATGCACCTTCAGCCCTGACGGTCGCTGGAGCCACGTCCCTGTATACTCGCGCAGCGCACCGATGCCGGACCTGACGACAATAACCGCCGGGACGAGGATCCTCCATTACCGGATCATCCGCGCGATCGGCAGCGGTGGCATGGGGGTCGTCTACGAAGCGGAGGACACCAGGCTCGACCGCCACGTCGCACTGAAGTTCCTTCCGCCCGGACTCGCGGCCGACGCCGCGGCCCTCGAGCGCTTCAAGCGCGAAGCCCGCGCCGCCAGCGCGCTCAACCATCCGAACATCTGCACCATCTACGCGATCGAAGACGCCAACGGCGCACGGTTCATCGCGATGGAGCTGCTGGAAGGGGAGTCTCTCGACCGGCGGATCGCGAACCAACCGCTGTCGTGGGATGCCCTGGTCAGCAGCGGAACGCAAATCGCCGACGCACTCGCGGCGGCGCACGCCCGCGGGATCGTGCACAGGGACATCAAGCCGGCGAATATCTTCCTGACGAAAGACGGGCGCGCCAAGGTGCTCGATTTCGGCATCGCGAAGATCGCACCACAGGGCGCTGCGCAGGCAGAGACGGTCGACGCGACGTCCGCACAGCAGGCGCTTACGAACGCCGGCGCGACGGTGGGCACCATCGCCTACATGTCCCCGGAGCAGGCGCGCGGGGACGAACTCGACGCTCGCACCGACATCTTCAGCCTCGGCGCCGTGCTCTACGAGATGTCGACCGGACGCCGTGCCTTCGAAGGGAAGACGACGGCGGTCGTGTTCAACAACATTCTCGAGTCGAGCCCTCCCGCGCCCCGTGAGCTCAATCCATCGCTGCCGCCCAAGCTCGAAGACGTCATCCTCCGCGCCCTCGAGAAGGACCCGGAGCTGCGTTATCACAGCGCCGCCGACCTGCGCGGGGATCTGAAGCGCCTCAAGCGCGATGCCACGGCCGGGCGGCTTGCGTTCATCCCGCCCGCGCCGGCGAGCGCCTCCACTCCAAGAAGCAGCGGCGCCGTAATCGTGGCCGAGGCACGGCGGCACAAAGGCCTCGCCGGCACGCTGGCGGTCACGCTGCTTGTCGGCACCGCCGCCGCGGCGTACGGGGCGTATTCATGGCTCAACCCCGGAACCAGCCTTTCGGCCACACCGACGCCGCAACAACTTGCGCGCACCGTTCCGGCTCGTCTTACCACCTCCGGCGACGTGCGGGGCTGCGGCTCGATCTCGCCGGACGGCAAGTACGTCGTCTACTGCGACTTCGCGGGGGAGCTCAAGCTGCGGCAGGTCGCCACGGGCGCGGTGGTGGTGCTGGGAAAGTACATCGGGGACACTACCTTCTCTCCTGACAGCGATCACGTGTATGTGAGCATGAAGAGCGCAGCCGAGCCCGCAGGTGTGCTCGTCAAGATTCCCGCGCTCGGAGGAGATGCTGAGCGGATCGCAACGCGGCTGGACGGAACTGTAGGTGTGTCGCCCGACGGTCAGCGCATCGCATTCGTCCGACTCGATCACGCGAAGCGGGAGGCGACGATCGTCAGCGTCAGTGTGCGCGGAGGCGACGAGCGCACCATTGCCACATCGTCGCTCGAGAGCACCTGGTTCGACGCCGTCGGAATGTCGTGGTCGCCGGACGGAAAGTCCCTCTCCGCGGCCCAGTCGACGATCGTCGGCGGATACCGCATGCGGCCCGTTATCGTTGACGTGGCTTCCGGAAAGGTGACGACGCTGGGTTCCCGCACCTGGCCGAATGTGGGGCGGTCCGTGTGGTTGCCTGGCAGCACCGCGATCCTGTTCGCCGCGAGGGAGCACCTCGCGGGTACCTACCAGTTCTACATCGCCGGATTGGTAGACGGTGAGGTGTCACAGATCACCAACGACACGCGCGGCTTCGGAAACCAGAGCGTCAGCGTGACGGCGGACGGAACAACCCTGGCGACGGTCCAAACCGAAACGGTCGGAAACCTCTGGAGCACAAACGCAGATGCGACCGCCCCGCTCGAGCAGTGGACATCGGGTGCGCGGTTCGATGGCGGCTCCGGCGTGGCGCCGATGCCCGGCGGACGCCTGCTTTACGGATCCAACGACGGCTCGGAGACGAGCATCTGGAGTGTCGATGGCCCGGGTGGACGGCCCCGGCGCCTGGTCCGGGGCTACGCCGAGATCCCGAACGTGCCAGACGATGGCAGTTACGTCGCCTACCAGGCGATTCATGAGGGCCGGTACAGAATCTGGCGCGCGAACCCGGATGGAAGCGACGCCAGGGTGCTCACCCACGGGGAGGACGACATCGTTCCGCTCGTATCCCCGGACGGCCGATGGATCTACTACTGGGCGGCGGCCAAGCTCGAGATCATGCGGATAGCGTCAGACGGCAGCCAGGCCCGCGTCCTCTCAGACCTGCCCGTCGCGCCGGCCTCAATCAGTCCCGATGGTCGCGAGGTGCTGCTTGATACGAGTGACTCGTCGCTTGACGCTTCGCACATAATTATCGACGCCGAGACGGGCGCCATCAAGAAGAAGCTCGATCTGAACGAGTCACGCGCCGGCTTCGGCCGCCGGCAGGATGTGCTCCTCTACATCCATGCCCAGAACGGTATCGACAACCTCTGGGAGCAGCCCCTTGCCGGCGGCCCCGCGCGGCAGCTGACGAAGTTCACGAGCGGCAACATCTTCGGCTTCTCGTTCAATCCGGACCGCACACGCCTCTTCATCTCGCGCGGTCAGCGCACCGGCGACGTCGTCGTCCTGCGTAATTTCCGTTAACCGGAATGTGAGTAGGCACCAGCGCGGGAAAGGCACGCGTGCCGGTGAGCAGCTCGGGTAGTATCTTGACCGCAAAACCTTGACGGCCTCGGCGCGGGCTGGGCCGTGATTCAGGAGGCCTGAGATGTCTTCCGTTCCCCGGTGGCTGTCGCGCTGGAGCGCCGGGACCGTCGCCATCGTAGCGGGCATCGTTGCCTTTACCGCGACCGCGGGTTTCACGACATCGCTCATCGCGCCCGCGGTCGCCGGCGTGATCCTCGGCCTCGTCACACTCAGCCTGGTGCTCTGGAGCCCGTCGTCCACCGTCACGGTCGCCGCCGTGCCGCCTGGAATGCGGCGCCTTTTCGCGATCGGCGCACCGTTGCTGCTGGCGTAGCTCGTCTTTGCCACCGCCTTCATCATCGATCCAAATCTGGTGCGCTGGGACGCGGGACCGTGGGCGCCGCAGCGATCGAATCACTCGTGCGTGTCGTCCTACTGGGTCGCAGGCGAGCACATTCACACGGCGCCGGACGTCTACGCCGAGGAAATCTACTCGGAGCCCCAAGCCGACCCGAAAGCCATTCGCGTGGGACGGCGACTGGGTCTGCTGATCGTCGATCAGTTCGAGTATCCGCCGCCTTTCCTCGTCGTGCCGCGACTCATCGCAGCCGCGACCGGTGATTTCTGGAACTTCCGCCGGGTCTGGTTCGCGCTCAACCTCGCCGTGGTCGTCGCCGGCCTGATCATCGTCGCGGCACGATTTGACCGCGCGCTTGGGACCGGCGCGCGCTGGCTGACGCCGTTCGCACTCGTGGCGCCAGCCATGATGGTGACGCTCATCATGGGCCGTCCAGCTCGCGATCATCGCCGCGTCGATGATTGCGATGGTCCTCTTCGAGCGCGGCCGCTCCGCCGCCGGCGGCGCCCTCCTCGCGTATGCAATCGCAAGCAAGCTGTATCCCGGCCTGCTCGTCCTCTATCTGCTCCTTCGCGGGGAGTGGAGACCGGTGGTGTCGACCGCGGTGTTTGGGATCGCTATCGTCGGCGTCGCGACCGCGGACTTTGGCGTCGGCCCTTACGCTGCATTCCTGGCGCACATGCCGAAGCTCCTGAGCGGCGAGGCGTTCCCGGCATTCCGCAATCCCGCCGCTATCGCGATCAACGAATCGATCCCCGGCCTGGTGTTCAAACTGCAGCTGTTCGGCGTTCCGCACATGGGGTTCGCCGCGTCCAGGGCGGTCGGCTGGAGCTACACGATCATCGCGGTTGCGATCGTCGCCCGGCTCGCACTCCGGCCGGTCGCCCCCGGGCGTGAGCCCCTCGCCTGGATCGCGATACTGATCGTCGCGACGATGCGGAGCCCGTTCCTGCCAACTTATGCGCCATTCCCGTCGCTGTGGCTGGCGACCCTGCTGGCCGCGCTCACCTGGGGGCGGTCGGGGGTCTTCACAATGACGCTCGTCGCCTGGCTGGTGCTTGCCTTCATATTCGGAACGGCCGGCGCGCGGCCGACAGTCAATGCGATTTGGACGTTGGGGCACACCATCGCCGCCTTCGTGCTCGTGGGGATGGTCCTGAGAGCCGGAGTTCTAAGCCCGACCCCGAAGCGCGTCGAGAATGTCCTCGTGTGACGGGAACTCGTGCTGCCTGTCGGCGACGAAGGAGTATCGGATTGCGCCCGATGTGTCGAGGATGAACAGAGCAGGACGCGCGATGTTCAGGGCGTCGATGCCGATCCGGTGCCACACACCGTAGGCCCTGAGCACGTCTCGTGACTCGTCGATCAGGACGTTGAACGGCAGCCCGGTCTCTTCGATATACCGGCGAACGGATTCCGACTTCTGCGCCACCACCGCGACGATCTGTGCGCCGAGCGCCTCGTAGTCTTTTGCGTGTCGTGCCAGTTCACCGAACCGGCTTCGGCAGTTCCGTC
>JACDDJ010000628.1 GCA_013817065.1 Acidobacteriota bacterium | reverse complement strand
CGGACTCCCCCCAGGTGTCAATCTGGAACTTGACCATGATGTTGCGTTGACTGCTTGAGACCGCCGACGGTTAAGTAGACACTTTCGTCTTCAACTCCCAACTTCCAACTCCCAACGTCCAAACGCAAACGGGGAGTTGGAGGTGCGAGGTCTTCTTTTGAGTGTGAAGGTCGAAGTTTGTAGTTAGGACCTGGCGCGCCTGGGCTCTGAGCCTCTTGACAGCGCGACAGCGACCTTCACGCGCGCGACAGGTAGTTCTCGGGCACGAACACGTTGCGGATCCGAAAGGGCACGGGCGATTCGAACATCAGACGCACGCGCATCTCGTACGAGGTCGCGGGAAACGCGAAGAACGGCTCCGGGCTGCCGATCTCCGCCACCCACCCTGGAGCCGAACTCCCGGTTTCGCGGCAGAGCGCGCTGACGACCGCCGCCACGAGCCCTTCGAGCCGCCCAGATTCGTCGATGGGATCGGCCACCATCGCGGCGCGCACCGCCGGCGTCGCCCGGCGGAAGTCGTCGATGAAGGCGTTGACCTGGCGCTGATAGCCGGCACCGGCTGCACGCATCTCTGCCAGACACTCACGAGCGGTCATGGAAGATCTCCTCGAGCAGCAACTGCGTTCTGACCGGCAGGTGGTGGGCGGCATAGTACTGCCCCACCAGCGGGTGGCCGAGGCTCTGCAGCTGCCGGCGGACTGGCACGACGCCGGGCTCGTCGAACCACCCATCCACGTCCCTGGTCGCCTCCCGCGCCCGAAACACCAGGCACATGACCGCGCCCCCGACCAGATGGAAGGACGCCCGCTGTCCGTGCCTGCCGAGTTCCACATCCAGCCTGGCCAGGGCCGCTTCGATCTGTTGGCGCGTCAGCAGTGCCATGCGTGCCATCTTGCGTGAACCACGGACCGACCGCGACTCTCGAAACGAGGCGCCCACTCGTGGTCGAGTGAGCGGGCGGCGCATCCTGCAACGGCAGGGCCCCATGCCAGGATCGCGACGCACGCACCGCATTTCGATCACGTCGATCACCTTCGGCTATCGCATCATCGAATGCGCGGCCACGGCCTCACAGATCGCTTCGCCCCAAATCTGCGATCCGCCGTGTGGGCAACTCGAGCGGTGGGAATCCTGCGCACGAGGTGGCCGGAGTCGACCGACGCGCTCTCACTGATGAACGGATGCCGCGCGCACAAGTCCTGCTGAATGAGCTCCAGTTGCGCGCGCTTGACGACCGTCTCGCAAACTCGACATCGACAGTGCTCGACCAGATCACCAGCGGACGCCGATGCTGGTCCAGATCAAGTGCGCGCCGTACTCCCGATCGGGGTCATTCGAATAGGTGGTTTCGTACGTATACTCAAGACGCAGGTCGAGGTCCCGGCTCAGCGCTCGTGCCCACGTCATCGATGGCACCCAGCGGTGATCCACTCGGAGCACGTCCTGGTCCTCGGCCTCGACGAAGCGCTGCGTGTACCGCTTGAGCCGATAGCGAATCTGCATCAACAGCGCGTCCCGCTCGGTCAGCGGGAGGCTACGCTCCAGCCAGTAGGTCCAGCGCCGGTAATCACCTCGGTCCGGCGGCTCGTCGTTGGTCTCGAGACGCCCGCCGATCTCCCAGTGGCGGCGGGGCCCGGTGACATCCCGGAACTCGGCGCCAAGGTAGTTCTTGAACGCGTTGGAATCCGGATCGGCGTTGTAGCGCTTGAACCGGTGGATCGTGAACAGGCGGAGCCGGCGCTCAGCCGTGAACTGGTACTCGAGTCGAGGCGAGACCTCGAAATCCTGATCCACGACGTCCCGGTCCTCCGAGGTGCCCTTGAACCCGACCTGACCGACGGTCTCGAATTCCCAATTGCCAGGCAGGTCGCGCTCGATCGATGCCTGAATCAGCTGACTGAACCGGTTCCACCGGGTCGTGTTGGTATACGAATGACCCGCGAGCTCGTAGGCGACGCTGAAGTCATCACCTTCGTAACGCACGGCTCCTGCGATTACCCCGCCGTACGCGCGGCGCTCTTCCTGGTCGAAGTGAATGTTCGACGCGAAGCCGTTCGAGAGCGTCGTGAAGAAGGACCACGGCTCTGGCTCGGGCGCTGGCGCGGGTTTACGCTCGCGGCTTCCCTCTCCTGCCCGGTTCCGTGCGTCGCCGGTCTGCTGACCTGCGCTGACTGTGGTCTGTGCCGCGGCGGTTTCCGGCGCCGCGATCAAAGCGACCAACAGCGCGAGTGCGATTCCTGGCATCCGTGTTCCTCTTCCTGCCGGTATCACCGACTTCAAGTTCTAGCGAGGCTGCGCCTCAGACCCTCGAGGCTCCGCCCTGCCAGGCCACGTTCTTTGATAACGTCCCGCTGACGCGGAATCGGCCTTGACCTGCAAAACTTGACGCAAACGGTGCAAGTTCTGAGGGTCAAGATCTCTAGTGGCGTCCGACGCACAACAGGCGAAGGACGCGCTCTTCGCACAGGTCGAGCAACGCTCCCGTGAGGGGACGTCGCTCGGAAAACTGCTGGCTGATCGCGATATGGCGTGCGAGCGAGAGCGCCGCATACGCGTCGATGGCGCCACGCGTGGTCCGGGTCGAGAGCTCCAAGTACCTCTCGACAAACGCTGACTTCCTGTCGGCGAGACGCTCGGTGTCGGCGAAGCGTCTCAAGCTGTACTCGTCCAGGTGCGCCATGAAGTTCCCGACATCCAGGGCCGGATCACCGTTGCTATAGAGATCCAGGTCGAGCAGATACAGCCGATCGCCGTCAACCAGGATCTGGTCCGGATAAAAATCGCGGTGAATCCCGGACGACGGTGCGTCGTGGAGGCTCGCGGCAATGCGCTCGCACCCGTCCAGCAGCGCCGTGATCCGCGTCTGCCAGTGTGGGAGTGAGTCAGCCACCATCACCAGCCGCTCCCGGAGGATGCGGATTTCGTCGTCCACGGAGTGCTGTCGGTGCGCCGGTACAGCCTGCCGGTGCAGCTTCGCAATGGCCTCGGCCGCGCGCCGGGCCAGTGGATACCCGCGGCTGCCCTCGAGGAGGCACGTCAAGGCCTCTCCAGGGACCCGGCGCTGCACCACCATCTGCAGGTCGGCCAGGACTCCGACTGGCTCCGGCACGGTAATACCATCGTCAGCATCCGGTCCGAAACTGCCGGTCCACAAGTGCGACAGCAGCCGGTGTGTGGACGTGTCGGCGCCGCGTGCCCGCACCTTCC
>JACDDJ010000627.1 GCA_013817065.1 Acidobacteriota bacterium | reverse complement strand
CGCAGCGCGGTCGGGGCGCTGCCGGCAGGTGCGCGGTTCGTTCGCCGCCACTTCTTCAAGGTCCTGGGGCTGTACCTGCTCAACGGTCTCGCGTTTCTGCTGCTCCTGGCGGTCTACGCGATTGCCTCGCCTGGAGCGCCAGGTCAGGGGCTCGCGATGTGGGCAACCCTGCTCCTCGGGCAGGCCTACATCGTCGGACGTCATTATTTGAAGCTGCTGTTCTATGCTTCGCAGACCGCATTGTTCCAGTCGCAGCTGGCGCACGCGGCATATACGGCTCCGCCGCCCGTGGTGTGGCCGGAGTCACCGGCCGCCGAGGCGATCGTCAGCGCCGACCCGCTCCCGGTCTCCTGACAGCGTACGCGAGGGTAAATGTCCCGACGGGTATTCACAAAGGCTCGCATCCTCATCATCGATGATGAGGCGACGAACGTCGAAGTGCTCCGCCGTGTTCTCGAGCGCTCCGGCTTCACGCGCGTTCAGACCACCACCGACCCGCGGAATGCGCGGAAAATGTATCTCGACTTCCGGCCCGACCTGATTCTGCTCGACCTGCACATGCCGCACGTCGACGGCCTCGCGGTCATGGACGAGTTGAACCAGATCGCCGAGGCGACCTACCTCCCGATCCTGATACTCACGGGCGACGTCTCGCCTGAAGCACGCCGGGATGCACTGTCGCGCGGCGCCAAGGACTTCGTCCACAAGCCGTTCAGCACCGACGAGGTCCTGCTGCGAATCGGAACGCTGCTCGAGACCCGCTTCCTCTATCTGCAGATCCAGAATCAGAATCAGATGCTCGAAGCGAAGGTCCGCGAGCGCACCCGCGAACTGGAGGGCGCGCAGTTCGAGATCATCGAGCGCCTCGCGAAGGCCGCGGAGTTCCGCGACGACAGTACCGGCCAGCACACCGCGCGCGTCGGCCAGATGGCAGCGCTGATGGCCAAACACATCGGGCTGCCCGAGTCGCAGGTGTCACTGATCCGCAGGGCCGCGCCGCTGCATGACGTCGGCAAGATCGGTATCCCGGACAGTATCCTGCTGAAGCCAGGGAAGCTCTCGAGCGATGAATTCGCCCTCGTGAAGACCCACACGACGATCGGCGCCAGGATCCTCTCGGGCAGCCGCTTTCCTATCCTCCGGCTGGCCGAGGAGATTGCATTCAGCCACCACGAGCGGTGGGACGGCGACGGCTACGCGAGGATCGCGGGTGACTCGATCCCGCTGCCGGGACGCATCGTCGCGATCGCGGACGTCTTCGATGCATTGACGCACCGGCGGCCTTACAAGGATGCGTGGCCGGTGGACGAAGCGATCGCCGAGATCGAACAGCAGCGCGGACGACAGTTCGAGCCAAGACTGGTGGAGGCTTTTCTGCGCATCATCGAGCAGCGTGACGCCCCTCTTCCCATGAACCAGCTGGCGGAACCGAAGGCTGAAACCGAAGGCTGAATTAAGAACGATGAGCACACTCGCGAAACACATAGCCGGTTGGATGCGAGCGCGCATCGACCAGGCCGGCGCCCGGGGTATCGCGGTCGGACTCAGTGGCGGGATCGATTCGGCGGTCGTGATCGGCCTCGCCAACATGGCCGCACCAGGCCGGGTGGTGGGAGTGATGATGCCGTGCCATAGCGATGCGCAGGACGAAGCGGACGGCAGGGTTGCGGCGGCGCGCTTCGACATCCCGGCGATTCGCCTCGATCTCGCGCCAACCTATGACCGGCTCGTCGATGATCTACGCTCGGCGCTCGATGAACTCCCGTCGGCGCAGCGCGTCGAAGCGCCCGACGACCCAGCGTCCCCGTACGCCCGGCTGCCTCTGGCCAATGTGAAACCGAGGCTTCGGATGACGAGTCTCTACTTCGTCGCCAACTCGCTCAACTACCTCGTCGCCGGGACTGGCAACCGCAGCGAACTGGCAATCGGCTACTTCACGAAGTACGGCGATGGCGGCGTCGACATGCTGCCGCTCGGTCGGCTGCTCAAGAGCCAGGTCCAGGCGCTCGCGCGAGAGCTCGGCGTCCCGGCCCCGATCATCGACAAGGCGCCGAGTGCCGGATTGTGGCTTGGCCAGACTGACGAAGCCGAAATGGGCTTCAGCTACGCGGATCTCGAAAAGTACCTGACCTCAGGACCGGCGGCAGTCGCGGCCGATCTTGCCGCGCGCATTGGCCGGCTCGAACGTGACAGCGATCACAAGCGGGCGCTCGCGCCGATGCCTCCTGAAGCCTGACCCCGGCACCGTCACCCGGCGCCGACGCCGGCATCCATCCCGACCGGGACCGGGGTGTGGTCGCCTGCGCTTGCGTCCGCCCTCGCCTGGGACGCGATCTCCACCCGTGAACGGAGCCACGGATCGTCGCTCGCCAGCAGCGTCGCCAGTGCCTCGTCCGTCGTCCCCAAGGGCGCGCCAACGAACCGGTTCGCGAGCTGCGCGCGTTCGCTGTCGCTCACCTGCCGGTCGATGAGCGGCAGCAGCACCTCGCGAAGGTCCGGCCGCAATACGTGCTCCAGGTACTCGAGCGCATTCGCCCGCACCTGGTTGTTCTCCGACTGCATGCTGACGTACGCGTCCTCGAGGGAGATCTCGGGTGAAATCAGCCCCATCAGGCGAAAGATGCGTTCGAGCTCCTGGCTCATCGTGTGCCTGAGCGCGTCCCTGATGTGCGCATGGCCCGTGTCTGTCGGCCGCAGTTGCGCGAGTATCTGGTAGGAGCGATAGTGACCGGCGATCTCTGCGGCCAGCAGCAGCTCGATCAGGCCGGTGTCGAGTTCCATCGCCGGATTGCGCTGCTTCAGCTTATTCAGTGCCGTGATGAGGCGCTGCCGCAAAGCGGCATCCGCGCCCATCAGCCCGGACATCAGCGCCGACACGAGCGCATCCACCGTGGACGCCGCGGACGGGCTGTGTGCCGTCTTCATCGCCTGCTCCGCCACCGCCGGATCCTCATCCTGCACCAGCGTCGTCAGAAGGTCGGCTGGCGGTTCGGGGACGAGCGCGAGCACACGCGCCGCTTCGACGCGGTCACGCGCCTCGGGGGACGCGGTCATCTGCTCGAGGAAAAGCCGCGCTGCTTCTTCGTTACGGGCGGGACCCGGCGCGGCGAGAAACGCCACCATCGCGGCACGGATCGAAAAGTCTCCGAAGTCTCCCAGCGCCTCGATGCGCTGCAGTGGATCGAAGCCACCATCCCGGGCGAGGTACAGCAG
>JACDDJ010000626.1 GCA_013817065.1 Acidobacteriota bacterium | reverse complement strand
GCTGGGCACGCTCGCCGGCCTGTGCCTGGGGGCATCCTGGACGCCCGAGCGCAAAGCCGGCGCGCTGATGGCAGGTGGCGCCGTCGCCGCGTCGATCGGGCTCGCCTGGTCGCTGACGTTCCCGCTCAACAAGGCCCTGTGGACCAGTTCGTACGCAGTGTTCACCGCCGGCTGCGCGTCAGTGCTGCTCGCCGCGTGCTACTGGGCGATCGACATCAAGGGGTGGCGCCGCTTCACGAAGCCGCTGGTGATTCTTGGCGTAAATGCGTTGACGCTGTTCGTCGCGTCGGGGCTGCTGGTGAAAACGCTCGCGTTGATCCGCGTCGCCGGTCCGGATGGCCGTCAGATCGCGGTCAGCCGCTGGGCGTATCTCAATTGGTTTGCGCCGTTTGCCGAACCCAGGAACGCATCGCTGCTGTATGCGCTCGCGAATCTCTTGTTCCTGTTCATACTCCTGGCCTGGATGTATCGACGCCGGCTGTTCCTGCGCGTGTGACAGGTTCCCGCCTCAGACTGTCGCGGCCGGTCTGGCTGATCGGGTGGGTGAGCTTCTTCACCGATACCGCGTCGGAGATGGTCTATCCGCTGCTGCCGCTGTTTCTCACTCGCGTGCTCGGGGCCGGGGCCATGTCGCTCGGCGTCATCGAGGGGCTGGCCGAGGCAGCGAACAGCGCGCTGAAGATCATCTCGGGGCGGATCGCCGACCGAACCGGCCGTCCGAAGCGGCTGATGCTCTTCGGCTACGGCATCTCTTCGTCTGTCCGTCCGCTGATTGCCGTCGCTTCATCCTGGTGGTTCGTGCTGGCGATCCGATTTACGGATCGGCTCGGCAAGGGGATCCGCGGCGCACCGCGCGACGCGATGCTGGCCGACTTCGCACCCGAAGGACAACGGGGCCGGGTGTACGGATTCCACCGCGCCATGGACCACTCCGGCGCCGTCCTCGGCCCGCTGCTCGCATCGCTCTTTCTGTACTTCTATCCCGGGGAGTATCGAACGCTATTCGCGCTGACGATCATCCCGGGCGTGATCGTGATTGCGTTCATCCTCGCGATCCCCGAGCCGGTGAGAGGTGCTGTGCCGGCACCCTCAGCGAGTCCGTCGGCACCCCCTGCGAAGCCGTCGGCACCCTCAGCGAAGTTGTCCGCACCCTCAGCGAAGCAGCCCGCACCCTCAGCGAAGCTCCCTGCAGCGCCAGCGTCATTGTCGCCGCTGGCGTCTCCCTTAGGCGTGATCTTTCTATTCGCGCTGGGCAACGCCTCCGATGCGTTCCTCCTGCTCCGCCTCAGCGACGTCGGCATCGAGGACTTCTGGATTCCACTGCTGTGGTCGGCGCTCCACGTCGTGAAGGTCGGCTCATCGCTTCTCGGTGGGGAAGTGTCGGACCGCTTCGGACGCCGCAATACGATTGCTTTCGGGTGGCTGTTCTACGCCGCTGTGTATGCGGCGTTCGCGTTCGTGGATGCGGGCGGCTGGCTCGTCACTATCTTCCTGGCGTACGGCGTCTACTTCGGCTTTACCGAGGGCGTTGAGAAGGCATGGATCGCGGACCTGGCGCCGTTACCGTTGCGCGGCACTGCGTTTGGGTACTACAACGCGGTCATCGGCGTTGGTGCGCTGCTGTCGAGCGTGGTGTTTGGTCTCATCTGGACGCGCGTTTCGCCCGACGCCGCGTTTCTCGCCGGTGCGGCGCTCGCCGTCGTCGCAACGCTGCTGCTATACTTTTTGTTTCCTGATGAAGCAAATTCTCGTCACAAACGATGACGGTGTTCACTCCGACGGCATCCACGAGCTGGCCCGCGCCCTCGCCCGTCTCGGCAAGGTCATCGTCGTCGCGCCACACATCGAAGCGAGTGCGATCGGGCACGCACTGACGCTGCGTCGTCCTCTCCGCATGGAACGTCTCCGCGAGGACATCTACGAAGTCGACGGCACGCCGACCGACTGCGTCAACGTCGCGATCACGAAGCTCTACTCGACGCCTCCCGACCTCGTCGTCTCCGGCATCAACAAGGGCTACAACCTCGGGGACGATGTGACGTACTCGGGGACCGTGTCGGGTGCGCTCGAGGGATCGCTGCTGGGGATCCCGAGCATCGCGGTCTCGCTCGAGCGGACGGCCGAGTACGACTTCACGATCGCGGCGGAAGCAGCGGCAACCGTTGCCGAAGCCGTCCTCGCGCGAGGTTTGCCGGCGCGCACCTTCATCAACATCAACGTGCCATCCGGTACACCGCGAGGCATGCGCGCGACTGTCCAGTCGAAGCGCAACCACATCACAGTTGTGGCCGAGCGAGAGGATCCGCGGGGCCGTCCTTACTACTGGATCGAGGAAGGGCAGAACGACTGGGAGCCGCACGACCGTTCGGATTTCCAGGCGGTGAAGGACGGGTTCATTTCGGTGACACCGCTCCAGCCCGACCTCACGGCGCATGACGCACTGGCGTTCGTCGAGGAGCAGTTGGTCCGGTCCACCCCGACGTCCTCTCGCGGCTGAGCGCTGCGATCGGAGCACGGATTGGATGGGTTGTTTTCCGAGGCCGTGATGTAGAATAACTGCACGCTTTCAGTCGGGGCGTGGCTCAGCCTGGTAGAGCACTCGGTTCGGGACCGAGGGGTCGGAGGTTCGAATCCTCTCGCCCCGACCAATCAAACGAAATCGTTAAGAGTTTTCACCGTCGTGCCCGGTCAAAATTGGGCATGAAGGGCACAAGAAAGGGTGTTTTGGACCCCGGATGGTGCTCGGTGGTTACTCGAATTCACGGTCCGCCAGCGACGGCGGGCCGTTTGTTTTGTACGGGTTGAATCAACCCGCGGCCGCCGTCGGTGACGGACTGGAGGCCCGTATGACCCACATCTTCGTCGCATTCCCATCTCTCGACCTCATCACAACCCAGTTCCGTTCATCACCGTGCACGAGACAGTGTCCGACGCGTAGCAGACGCGTTCGAATGCGCTCCTTACCGTGGACGTGAGGAGAGACGTCATGAGCCCAACGGATTCCACGCAACGGCGCTCCGAATGGATCACGCGGGGCCAGGCCGCCGAGTACTTGAACGTCGGAGTAAACATCATCTACGACGGCTGCGCCGCCGGCGGCCTGAAGCATGTGCGACTCGGCCACCGCACGATTCGTCTGCGTCGGGAATGGCTCGACGCCTGGGCAGAGGCCCATGCGCATGTCGCGAAGTGAGGTGCGACCATGCCGAAGCGAGCG
>JACDDJ010000625.1 GCA_013817065.1 Acidobacteriota bacterium | reverse complement strand
ATACAAAGGGTGTGGGTGTCAGCGCACCCACACCCTTCTTGACATCGCGTTCCCTGGGCGGCGAACCCGGATCATCCATGAATCGTCACGGCATGGATCGCCATTGTCCGGCATCCAGGTAGGGGAGGACCTTGTGTCTTCCCGCCTGAATTGCCGGCCTCGCGGGAGGACACAAGGTCGGCCCCGCTGGATATCCCCTACCAAGAACCCAACCGTCACGACTGATCCGGCCTAGACCACCGCGAGTTCGCGAACCTCTTCGAGCTTGAGCAGGCCATCCTCAACCGTCACCCGCACCGTGTGTCCCGGCAGGAAGCGGCCCGTGAGAAGCCCCTCCGCCAGCGGGTCCTCGATCAGGTTCTGGATGATCCGGCGGAGCGGGCGGGCGCCATACGTGTGGTCGTAGCCGCGTTCCCCGAGCAGGTCCTTCGCCTCGATGTCGATATCGAGCTGGATGTCCTGTTCGGCCAGTTGGGTTCGAACCCGCGTCATCTCCAGGTCCACGATCTGGCGGATCTGCTCCTGGGAGAGCGAGTGGAAGACGATCGTTGCGTCGATGCGGTTCAGGAACTCGGGCCGGAACGTCTGCTTCAGACGCGACATGACCTTGTCCTTCATCGCGTTGTACTCGCGGCTCTTGGTTCGCTCCTCGTCCTCGCGAGCCACGAAGCCCATCGTCATGTTCTTGCTGATTTCCTCAGCACCGACGTTCGAGGTCATGATAATGATCGTGTTGCGGAAATCGACCTTGCGGCCCTTGGCGTCGGCCAGCGAACCATCCTCCATGATCTGGAGCAGCATGTTGAACGCTTCCGGGTGCGCCTTCTCGATTTCATCCAGCAGGATCACCGAGTAGGACTTCCGCCGGACCGCTTCCGTGAGCTGACCACCCTCTTCGTAGCCGACGTAGCCCGGAGGCGCACCAACCAGCCTGGCGACGGCGTGGCGCTCCATGAATTCGGACATGTCGATCTTGATCAGGTGATCTTCCGAACCGAACATGAACTCGGCTAGCGCCTTGGCGAGCAGGCTCTTCCCGATGCCCGTCGGCCCCATGAAGATGAAGGAGCCAATCGGCCGCCGGGGGTCCTTGATCCCGGCCCGGGCACGCCGGACCGCCCTGGAAACCGTGGCGATCGCCTCTTCCTGGCCAACGATCCGCTGATGGAGGGCATCCTCCATGTGAAGGAGCCGTTCGCTCTCTTCGCCGGCGATGCGGATCAACGGAATCCCCGTCCACATCGAGACGACTTCCGCGATGTCCTCTTCGGTGACGTAGGTTTCTTCGGACGACTGAGAGTCCTTCAGGTCCTGTTCCTGGTTCTCGATCCGGTCGCGCAGTTTTCGCTCGCGGTCCCGGAGTTCGGCCGCCAGTTCGTAGTCGCGACCGTTGACCGCCGACTCGAGTTCGCGTTGCAGCGATTGCAGACCGGCCATCGCCTCCTTGAGGCTGGGCGGCGCCGCCGAACGCTGCATGCGGACGCGGGACGATGCCTCGTCGATGAGGTCGATCGCCTTGTCGGGCATGAACCGGTCGGTCACATAGCGGGCGGCCAGGTTCGCCGCCGCCTTGAGCGCGTCGTCGCTGATCTTGAGGCCGTGGTGGTCTTCGTAGAGGGAACGCACGCCTTCGAGGATGCTGATCGTCTCCTCGATCGAGGGCTCGCCAACCTGGACCGGCTGGAAGCGCCGCTCCAGCGCCGCGTCCCGCTCGATGTACTTCCGGTACTCGTCGAGCGTGGTCGCGCCGATCGTCTGCAACTCGCCCCGGGAAAGCGCGGGCTTGAGGATGTTGGCGGCATCGACCGCCCCTTCCGCCGCGCCGGCGCCGACGAGGGTGTGCAATTCGTCGATGAAGAGGATGCTCTTGGTCTCCTTCACCTCATTGACGATTTTCTTGAGCCGTTCCTCGAACTCGCCGCGGTATTTGGTGCCCGCCACCAGCGCCCCAATGTCGAGCGCAACCAGCCGCTTGTTCTGCAACTGCTCCGGCACGTCGCCGGCGACGATCCGCTGGGCCAGGCCCTCGACGATCGCGGTCTTGCCCACGCCAGGCTCGCCGATGAGCACCGGATTGTTCTTGGTGCGTCTTGAAAGCACCTGCATGACCCGCCGGATCTCGCCGTCGCGCCCAATCACCGGATCGATCTTCCCGCGCCGCGCCATCTGCGTCAGGTCGCGTCCATATTTCTCCAGCGTCTGATATTTCCCCTCCGGGTTTTGATCGGTGATGCGCTGCGATCCCCTCACCTGTTGCAGCGCCTGCATCAGCTTCGCGCGCGTCACGCCGCTTTCTCTTAAGAGCTTCGCCGCCGGGTCGTTCGAATCAGTCAGCGCGAGCAGATAATGTTCGGCGCTCAGAAATTCATCCTTCAGCGTCGCCATCTCCTTCTCCGCTGCGTCGAGGATCGAACGAAGTTCACTCCCGAGCCGCACATCGGAAGACCCGTGCACTTGCGGGCGGCGCCTGAGCTCCACTTCGAGACGACTCCGCAACTCGCCGGCCACGAGACCGAGCTTCTCAAGCAACGGGCGCGTCACGCCTTCGGATTGATCGAGCAACGCGATCAAGAAATGCCCGTTCGTGATTTCCTGCTGGTTGTGCTGCGCCGCGACGTCCTGCGCGCCCTGCATCGCCTCCTGCATCTTCTGCGTAAATTTATCCGGTCGCATAATCTTCCGCTACCAGACAAGGCAATTCTTCGCGTGGTTCAAGTCGCACGATGATAAAACTGGTCGACACACTCAGGTTGGCGCGCATCACTTTTTTCGAGTGCGAAGGATCACGATTCGTCTCGATGAGCAGCTTTACGCGCAAGCAAAAGAACTTGCGGCGCGCGATGGATGCACATTGTCTTCGCTCATTGAGAAAGCGTTGCGCGCGTTCCTCGCGTATAAGCAGCGCCGCATTGGAATAGTCCGCAGAAAAGAAGCGCGAAGTTCCGCACGAATTTGTCGCGCCCGGAGCGGTCGCACTCCGACTTCCTCAGGACATGCAGTGAAAATCCCTGCGTGGGATGGATCAAGTGCCCACCTTCGACGCCTTTTTTCAAGGCTGATACGGTAAAGCGTTCGGCGTCTTCCGCTGCGGGCCCTTAACTTCGAAGATCAATCTGGATAATTCTTCGGCTCGGCGGCGATTTCCCAAAGGAAATCCCAATGCAGCGCTCATTGATGGTGTTCTACGCTGGCTCGCGTTGCGCCGATGACCTGCTCCGCGT
>JACDDJ010000084.1 GCA_013817065.1 Acidobacteriota bacterium | reverse complement strand
ACCTGATGAAGTTCGTCAAGGAGACGCAGGACGGCGCAGGCCGTCCTTCAAGTGATGAATTCGACGTCGTCTCGTTCGAGGCGGCGTGCCGGACGATGATCACCGCGATGGAGATCCTGGTCGACAATTCCAGCTATCCGACGCCGATGATCACGAAGAACAGCCACGACTATCGTCCGCTGGGTCTTGGCTACGCGAATCTTGGCGCGCTCCTCATGTCGCGCGGGTTGCCCTACGACAGCGATGCCGGTCGCGACTACGCGGCGAGCATCACGGCGCTGATGCATGGTGCGGCGAATGCGCAGTCGTCCAAGATTGCCAGGGACCACGGCGGTCCGTTCGCGGGTTTTGCGGCCAATCGCGAACCGATGCTGCGAGTCATGAAGAAGCATCGCGCCGCCATCAAGGACATCGAGAAGACGCACGTTCCGAAGGACCTCCTCGAGGCCGCGAAGAACGTGTGGGACGAAGTGCTCGAGATGGGTGAGGCGCACGGCTTCCGCAACGCGCAGGCGACCGTGCTGGCGCCAACCGGCACCATCGGCTTCATGATGGACTGCGACACCACCGGCGTCGAGCCCGACATCGCGCTCGTGAAATACAAGAAGCTGGTCGGCGGCGGGTTGATGAAGATCGTCAACCAGACCGTGCCGATGGCGCTCGACAAGCTTGGCTACAGCGCCCAGCAGGTGAAGGAGATCATCGAGTACATCGATGAGAACGAGACCATCGAAGGGGCGCCGCATCTCAAGGATGCGCACCTGCCGGTGTTCGACTGCGCCTTCAAGCCGGCGCGCGGCGTCCGCAGCATTCACTACATGGGGCACGTGCGCATGATGGGCGCGACGCAGCCGTTCCTCTCGGGCGCGATCAGCAAGACCGTGAACGTCCCGAAGGATGCGACTGTCGAGGACATCGAGCAGGCCTACATCGACTCCTGGCGGATCGGCGCCAAGGCGGTGTCGATCTACCGCGACGGCTCCAAGCGTACGCAGCCGCTCAACACCGCGCGCGACAAGGAGAAGGTGGCGGACGCGCCGGTGGCGACGCCGCTCAAGGCGCGTCGCAAGCTGCCGGACGAGCGTGCCGAGATCACGCACAAGTTCGATCTCGCCGGCCACGAGGGCTACATCACTGTTGGTCTGTTCGAGGACGGCACCCCCGGCGAGCTGTTCCTGGTCATGGCGAAGGAAGGCTCGACCATCTCGGGCTTTGCCGACGCGTTCGCGCAGGCGATCAGCTACGCGCTCCAGTACGGCGTGCCGCTGCAGGATTTGGTCGACAAGTTCAGCCACGTCCGCTTCGAGCCATCGGGGATGACGAAGAATCCCGACGTCCGCTTCGCGAAGTCGATCGTCGACTACATCTTCCGGTGGATGGCGACGAAGTTCCTGTCGGCGGACGCCCAGTTCCGCGCCGGCGTCAACGTCCGCGAGGACGTGGTGACGACGCCGGAGCAGCTGCCGCTGGACGTGGCCTCGGCCGCCGGTGCGTCAGCGACCGGTGCGATCACCTCGCCGCGCACATCGTCCTTTGCGGCGATGCAGAACCAGGAGGATGCGCCGCCGTGCTCGACGTGCGGCTCGATCATGGTGCGCAGCGGATCCTGCTATAAGTGCGCGAACTGCGGGAACACGAGTGGGTGTGCGTAGGCGGCTCAGACCGACACACACACGGCCATGAGCGAAGAGCCGGCGAAAGTCGGCTCTTTCCTTTTTCCGTTTTATTCAGCGGATTTTCAGGTCCCCGACAACCGCGACGGCCACCATTTGCCACCGATTTCATGTTTCCACACGAACCACCTCAGTGGGGGCAGGGCGAAACAGTGCCGATTGCTTGACACCCCATGTACACTCAGCGGTGAGCGCCCGTGAAACGGGGCAGCGCGGATGCGCCGCTCACCGCTGATGTGTGTCACACCTTGGGCTGAGGTGTCTCGACATGTAAAGTTCGGATAGAGTTGTGTGAGACATTACCGCTGCGGATCAGCCCACCCATGCAGCGTCCGGCAGAAAGGGTTTCCAGTCCCAGTTCGAAGCGATTGCTCTCCCGCGCAGATCCGCTTCATGGATGACATGAGCCAGACGGTGACGACTTGCCTCCCGTTGATTTTCACGTATCGGGACCTGATTGCCGGGAATAAATTCCAGGCCACGGTCGCGGTGCGCGGACGTGCGTTGGCGCATCTCGACGCGGATGACGAGATCTGGATCGAAGGGGTGCAACCCGGGGGGATGTCGGGGACAGGCGTTTCACTTCAAGAGGCGCATGCCGACTTTCGGCGTGGGTTCACGGCAATCCTGATCGAGATCGCGTCGCTCTCGTCGGACTTTGCCAGCTTCGAAGCGGAAGTGCATCGCTTCTTCTATGAAAAGAACGAAGTTGCCATGCAGGAATGGGGGGCGTCGATTGATCCCGCCCGCGCTGAGCAGCTCGCCGCTCAATTCGCGCTCGACAGGATCAAGCCGGATACAGAGCCGTACGTCTTGGTGCAGCAGAAGCACGAAGAACGTCTCACCCCGTGCGACAACAGCGTCGTGAATCCAGAACCTGCACTGGCGGCGTAGTAGGTGGCTGCTGCAAGCGTTCGCATGGCGGAAATTGTCGCCATGCTCAACGCATGCGCAGACGGACACGAGATCCAGACGACCGACCACCACCATTGGATCCTATTCAACGGTAAGACCTTCCGCAGAATCCCGCTGGGCAAGCACGGCCACCGGCGTAACGTCGAGGTCGAGATCGGCCATGTTCGCAGCATGGTCCGCCATCTTGGTATCGACTCAAGCTGTGCAAAAAATCACATAACAACGCTTTAGGCTAGGCAAGACCGCGCCCCTGCCGCGTGAACGGCCGGGAGCTAGGCCGCGGCAGTTCGCCGAACTTCGTCGAGGACGGCAATCAGCTCGTCGACGGTGCTCCTGCTGAACAGCCCTTCAGGTCCATGCGGCGTCAGATCGGTGAACGGCGACTCGTAGAGCCGCGCGGCCTCCATCACGCCGTGCTCGGTCAGGTGGTTGACGATCAGGTTCACGAACTCGATCTGGTTGGCGGCGAGTGTCTTGCCAGCGAGGAAGCCGGCGAGTGCCTGCTTGGCAGCCTCCCGGTCCAAGCCGACCATCGATCGCACGAACAGACCGAGGCCTTGGGATTCCGCCTTGGCCCGCTCGATGTCCTCGCGGGCGCCAGCGCCGCTCTCGGCCAGGATGCGCTCCAGCTCCGCCAGGTCGCTCGCCGTGAGCGGCTTGTTCATCCGGAGCTTGTTGATCGCGATGTGATCCAGGTGCGCGCGCAGATACGCCTGCACCTTCGCTCTAAACCTCGCGAAGTCGGCTCCCTCGCCGAGGCCGGGTAGCGCAACTCGCGCCTCGGGACCCATCTCGTCCTCGAAGTCGGTGTAGATCGGCTTCCGCTTCTGCTTCTCGATCAGGCGGACCAGATCGCGCAGGCGACGCCGCACCACCTCCAGCATCGGGACCGTCACGTCCAGCCACCACTCCTCGCTCTGGACCTCCTGAATCAGCTGCATCTGCTGGCGGATCATCGGGATCGCCGACTTTTCCTCCAGTAGACCGGCGATCGCCTTTACCTGATCGCGCAGGCGCACGAATGCCGGCTCGGACCGAAGCTGCGCGAGCTGCAGGTTGAGCATCAGCAGATCGAAGCGCTTCGCTTCCTCCGCTTCGGGATCGAGTTCGGCGGGAAGGCCGGCAACCTCGCGGGCCAGCTCGCTCAGAGCTTCGGGCGTGAGCGCCGTCCACGCGGACGGTTTGCTGTACTTCTCGACAACCCGCCGCCGCGGCCGGACGACGAAGTTGTCGAGGTTCATCGCGGCCACCTCTTTGTGCAGGATCTCGCCAATCTGGTGGCGGACGTCTGCCTCTGTCCTGGGGTCGCCAAACGGCGGCTGCGTCTCTCGAGCGCGAGCGGCACCAGACGCCGGCTCCTGAACGGACGGAGGGCAGCCCTGAAGGGCTGCGCTACAAGAGGAATCGAGACCGACATTGGAGGCTTCAAGGTCGGCGCGGCCCTTGTCCAACTCGCCAATCAACTCCAGCCGCGTCGTGAACAACCGCTTGCCCAGCGACTCGCCGACAGCGCCTTCTGTTCCGGGCAGGTCCTGGCTGAAGTACTCCAGGTTCTGGCAGTAGTCGAAGAGATAAAAGCTGTCCTTGTGCTGGCCGGGGCCCGAACAGGTCAGGCGACAGACGCGTGCCGCGCCCGACCATCTGCCAGAACTTGGTCTTCGAGCGAACCAGCTTGAAGAAGACGAGATTGACGACCTCCGGGACGTCGATGCCGGTATCGAGCATGTCGACGGAGATCGCGATATGCGGCGCCTTGTCCTTGTTCGAAAACGCTTCGATCAGGCTTTGCGCGTACTCGGTCTTGAACGTGATCACGCGCGCGAACTCACCTTTGTAGTGCGGATAATTCGCGTTGAAACGGTCCGCGATGAAATCGGCATGCGCCTGGTTCTTCGCGAACAGGATGGTCTTGCCGAGCCGGTCGCCGCCGGCCACCTTGATGCCGCGCGTCATCACGTGCGCGAGCACCTTGTCGACGGTGTCCTTGTTGAACAGCCACTTGTTGACGGCTTCGGCCTCCACCCGGTCCGGGACCTCGCCGTCCTCGTCCCACTCCAGCGCGTCCCACTGATCCTTGTCTTCCTCGGACAGCTCGTCGTATGCGATCCCCTCTCGCTGGAACTTGAGCGGCACCGACACAGCGCGTGGCGGGACCAGGAAGCCGTCGCGCACGGCCTCCTCGAGCGAGTAGGCATCGGTCGGCACGCCGTTCTCCAGCTCGAAGAGGCCGTAGGTGTTGCGATCGACCTCGTCCTTCGGCGTCGCGGTGAGGCCGACGAGCAGCGAATCGAAATAGTCGAAGATCGCGCGGTACTTCTGGAACACCGAGCGGTGCGCCTCGTCGATGATCACCAGATCGAAGTGCCCGACGCCAAACCTGCGCTGTCCGCCCTTCGTCTCATCGATCAGCCCCATCATCGTCGGATACGTCGAGACGAAGACGCGGCCCTCGGCTTCCTTCTCGGTGACCAGATTCACCGGTGCACCATCGGGCAGATGACGCTTGAAGGCGTTCACCGCCTGGTTCACCAGCGCGACGCGGTCAGCGAGAAAGAGCACGCGCTTGGCCCAGTTGCACCGCATCAGCAGATCCGCCAGCGCGATGACGGTCCGCGTCTTCCCGGCGCCGGTCGCCATCACGAGCAGCGCCTTGCGGTCGTGGTCCTGCTCGAAGGCCTCGGCGATGCGCCGGATGCCGCGGGTCTGGTAGAAGCGCTCGACGATGGCCGGGTTGATCTCGGCGTCGGCGAGCGGCCTGCGGCTGCCGCGGCGCTGGATCAGGAGCTCGAGCTCCGGCTTCTTGTAGAAGCCGTGCACCGCCCGCGGCGGATAGCTCTCGTCGTCCCAGACCCAGTGCTCGTAGCCGTTGGAGTAAAAGATCACCGGCCGCTGGCCGAACTGCTTCTCCAGGCAGTCGGCGTAGAGCTTCGCCTGCTGCTGCCCGACGCGCGAGTCGCGCCGCGTGCGCTTCGCTTCGACCAGCCCGAGCGGCTTGCCGTCGTCGCCCCATAGGACGTAATCGACGAACCCCTGATCGTGCCGATTAGGCATGCCGGCGACCTCGAACTCGCGGTCACGAGCCTGGTCGAGCGCCCAGCCGGCCTCCTTCAGCAGCAGGTCGATGAAGTAGTCGCGGGTCTCGGCTTCGGAGTAGTCGTGCGTGTCGGGCTGCGCGACCGCTGCCTTCTTCGCCTCGGCCACCTCCGCGCGCAGGCGCTTCAGCTCCTCGTCCACCGCCGTGCGGTCGGCCAGGACGACGGCGAGCTTCTCGTCGCGCTCGCGAAGCTGCGCCTCGAGCTGCCGGAGCTGGTCGGCGGTCTGCCGCGGGGACGGTCCCGGCTTCGGCAGCTTGCCGGGGTCGAAGGTGAGCGTCGGCGACGGACGGTCGGTGCGCGCATACGTGTGCGCCAGCCAATAGGCGACGTGAAACAACTCGCGCACCGCGACGACCGCATCGTCTGCCGGCACATCCCTGTGCCCATGGACGGCGCGGTTGCCGAGCGTGTTGATCACGCGCGCCTTGCTGAACACCGCTTCGCCGGCCGCCTGCTTGAAGCTCGGTTCGTGGATCAGCGCGGAGATCCGATCGTCATAGGGCAGGCGCAGCGCCGGATCGTGCTTGTAGGCCCACGCCACCGCGAGCTCCAGCGCGCGGCGGGCGTAGAAGGAGGCGGTCCGCGGATCGCGATGGACCGCGACCTCGGCGCGGACGGCTGCGTCGTAGACAGCCGTCCACTCGCGCTGGAGGAAGGCGAACTGGCTCATCGCCGCCTGTCCTGCTTCGGCAGATCCATCCCCTCGCTCAGGATGCCGGTGTATTTCGTGTAGTTGAACACGCGCCGCGTAGCTTACCCGTAAGCTCGCTCACGATGGCAAGCCGCTCGAGGTGGGCGAGGGCCTTGTTCACGGTCGCAGGAGTCAGGCCGGTGGCGGCGGAAAGGGACGCAGCCGTCGCGATGGGCTGGCGCTGCAGCGCCCGGTGGACTGCAAGCGCTGACGCAGAGGGACGACCGAGCTTCTCGACGCGGCCGGCGTCCGCCGAAGCGAGATCGAGCAGGCGCCGCGCGGACCCCGCGGCCTGCGTCGCGCTGGTCAGCACGGCGTCGGCGAAGAACTCCAGCCACGCCTCCCAGTCGCCGGACTTCCGCACGCGATTCAGCAGCTCGTAGTAGGTCTGCCGGTGTTCCTTGAAGTGCAGGCTCAGATACAGCAAGGGCTCGCGAAGGAGGCCGTCCGCCGCGAGCTGGAGCGAGATCAGGAGCCGGCCGACGCGGCCATTGCCGTCGAGAAACGGGTGGATGGTCTCGAACTGCACGTGTGCGAGCGCCGCCTTCATTAGCGGCGGGGTTACCTCCGCCCTGTCATGCAGAAAACGCTCGAATGGCGTCAGGCAGCCTGCGATCTCATTTGCGGGCGGCGGAACAAAGGCGGCGTTGCCAGGCCGCGTTCCGCCGATCCACACCTGGCTCTGGCGGAACTCGCCGGGCTTCAGCGTGCCGCCGCGCCCGTCGCCAAGCAGCACACCATGGACCTCGCGAATCAGACGCAACGACAGCGGGAATCCTTCACGCATCCGCCGCAGCCCGTGATCGAGCGCCGCCACGTAACGCGACACCTCGCGGGCATCCTCTATTGGTACTCCCGGCTGCTCGTCGAGCTCGAAGAGCATCAGGTCCGCGAGAGAGGACTGGGTGCCCTCGATCATCGACGAGAGGACCGCCTCTTTGCGGACGAAGCCGTACAGCACCAGGGAGGCGTTCGGGAGGAGGTCGGTAACGGCGTCGAGCCGGCCGAGCGCGACGAGCGCCGCGTCGAACTTCGCGCGCAGGCGCGGGGTCCACTCGATGGCGGGCTTCGGGGGCAGCGGCGCCGGCACGAAGGCCCGGACCCGCTCGCCAGCCGTGGCGGTTTCAACGTAGCGGCCTGTAACAGCCCGTTTCATCAGGTCTGAAGGTGAAATAGCGGGAGTCGTTATTTTAGGATATGTGGTTTCAATAAAACAAGCCCTTGGCCCTTCGGATTGTGCCGCGGGTCGTGCAGCCGCCTTGGGACGTATGCGATAGCCAGCCTTTCACATGCGCCGTAACCCGGGCCTTGTTATAGGCAGCCTGTCAGACGCGCTGGCACGTCAGAGTTCGCCGCGGAAGGCGCGGTGCTGGAGGGAGGCGAAGAGCACTTCGAGTCCTGCGGAGCATCTGACATGGACGCTTGACAGTTTAGAAACGGACGCGATCCTTCGATCGTATAGTCGTTGCATTTCTGACGGTGGAACCGGCACCTGAATTCTGTTCAGCAGCTCCAGTGTCAAGTACTTGGTGTTGGTACCCTTCGATATTCGCTTCAATTCAGTCAACCGGTGTGCCAGTACGAATCGAGCATATACATATGAATTCCGTTCGTCCTGAAGGGTGATCACGTACGTACGCTGATAAGCGTTGAATTTGCCGTTGTAGTGCTTGACCGAGTAGTCGGCACTCGCGTTATTCCCTGCCAGCAGGAGAGCCTCGCAGTTGAAGGCGAAAGAATCGATTCGAAGATCGTCTTGTGAGCAGGTGAAGAACGGAAATCGGCCACCTTCAACCGCTGCATTGGAATCCAATTTCCCTGTTCGAATATGAAAGAACGTCTTCAGCGTCTGTTGCCGCCATCCTCGCTTGTTTGACAGAGGGTCGCCGAACATCTCTAGGAAGATGGCCCCGGTGAGGGTCTCGAGTTGTGCGAGGGCGGCGCGGCGCTTGGCCCGCAGCGCGTCCGCCTTATCCAGGATCTCCGCAATCCGTCGCTGGTCAGTGACTGTGGGAACATCTATCTGAAGTCCGCCGATGTCGTCGCGGTTGACTTGTTTGAACGTCGCGCCTCTTGCTTTCTGAGCGAGACCGGGTGTCGCGCGACTCAACCAGTGCCAGAGATATCGGTGTTCAAGTCCAGCCCTTGGTCGCAATCCAGCGACCCCGCGGCCGAGGCAGTATTCACGGTCGGCGATGACCCTTTCTCCAACGGTCGCGCGAATCCCAAGAACGATATCTCCTGGTCGGCAGATCTTTCCTGGCGCCGTGGTGAACTTGGTCGCCGCGGGATGCACGTCGCCGAAGTCTCCAGCTCCGGCAATTAGAGGGAGACCTTGGCCCGCAAAGTTGTACGACTCACCATCGGGAGCCTGTCCCATGGTAATTTCGCACACTTCGTCGAGCCGTCGCAGCCGCATCACTTCAGCATCCCCTCCAGCTCCTTCATCCCGCGCTGGATCTCCTCCTCCAGCCTCGCCAGCTCGGCGAGAATCTCCGTTGGCGCGCGGTGCTCGACCTCGTCGTGCACCACCTCTTTATAACGATTGAGCGAGAGGTCATATCCCTGCGCCGCGATGTCCGCCCTCGCCACGCAGAAGCTCTCTGCCGTACGCGGGCGCACCCGCTCGGCATTGTCCCGTGCAGCCCAGCGGGCGAGGACGTCCGGCAGGTTGTTCTTCTCGTGTTCCTCTGGCGTCAGCGGCGCGCTGGGAGTCGAACCCAGGCGCTCCTCCGGCAGCAGCGGCGTGCGCTTGTCGTCGAGGCTCCAGCCGTCGGCGTCCACGTCGTAGAACCACACGTGATCCGTGCCCCCGGAGTTCGTCTTCGTGAACAGCAGGATCGCAGTGGAGACACCCGCGTACGGCTTGAACACGCCACCCGGAAGCGAGACGACGGCATCCAGCTTCTGATCCTCGACCAGCATCCGGCGCAGCTCCTTGTGCGCCTTGCTCGAGCCGAACAGGACGCCGTCGGGGACGATGACGGCGGCGCGGCCGCCGGGCTTCAGGAGCTTGAGGAACAGCGCGAGGAAGAGCAGCTCGGTCTTCTTCGTCTTGACGATCTGCAGCAGGTCCTTCGCGGTGTTCTCGTAGTCGAGGCTGCCGGCGAACGGCGGGTTCGCGAGCACCAGCGTGTAGGTCTCCTCGTCGGCCGCGTGGTCCTGCGCGAGCGAGTCGCGGTAGCGGATGTCGGGGTTCTCGACGCCGTGCAGCAGCATGTTCATGCTGCCGATGCGCAACATCGTGTTGTCGAAGTCGTAGCCGTGGAACATCCCGTGATGGAAGTGCTCCCGCAGCTTCTTGTCGTGCAGGATATTCGGATGGCGTTGGCGGAGGTATTCGCCGGCCGCAACGAGAAAGCCCGCGGTGCCGCAGGCCGGATCGCAGATGAGATCGGTCGGCTGCGGCGCGGTCAGCTCCACCATCAGCCGGATGATGTGGCGCGGCGTGCGGAACTGGCCGTTCTGCCCGGCGCTCGCGATCTTGCCGAGCATGTACTCGTAGAGGTCGCCCTTGGTGTCGCGGTCCTCCATCGGCACGTTGTCGAGCAGGTCGACCACCTTCGCGAGCAGCCCGGGCGTCGGGATCGTGAAGCGTGCGTCCTTCATGTGGTGCGCGTAGGTGGAGTCGTCGCCGCCGAGCGTCCGCAGGAAGGGGAACACGTGCTCCGAGACGACGGTGTACATCTCGGCGGGGGCGAAGTGCTTGAAGCGCGACCAGCGGAGGTCGTCGTAGGGGCGTCCGCCCTTCTTGCCGATGCCGTCCTTACCTTCGGGGAAGACGCGCCGCGCGACGTGTCCCTTGACGCGGGCGGCCTTGTTCTCTTCGAGCGTGTGCAGGTCGTCGAGGCGCCGCAGGAAGAGCAGGTACGTGATCTGCTCGATCACTTCGATCGGATTGGAGATGCCGCCGGACCAGAACGCGTTCCAGATCTGATCGATCTGGCTCTTGATGGTACCGGTGATCATGCCGCGGAACTCGCGTTACATTCGCTTAGGCGGGTTAGAGGCGGACGGGTATCTGGATTCGAACGCTGATTCATCTAGCGGCATTCTAACGCGGCGGATGCGGGGAAAAGCTACCGGACAGAGGGGCGCATCGACGCTGGAACGGGCCACTCCACCCGCCCCTCCTTGTTGATGATCCGGACCATCAACTGCGCCACGCGATCCGCATCACCGAACAGCGGGCTGCCATCCTCACGCGTCAGCGGAAACGTCACCCAGAACCGCTCGTAATCGTAGTTGCGCTGGAGGACGCCGGCCAGACCTTTGACGCCACGCAGTTCAGGCCGCACGGTCCCGCGAACAGCCTGCGCCGGCCGTTCCTTTGACTGGTTGCGGGTGTAGCGCAGGGCTTTAGTGTTTGCCTCAGGCCCGACCAGGAAGAAGCTCGCCGGTCACGAGGGTTACATCACCGCCGTGCTCGACGTGCGGTTCGATCATGGTGCGCAGCGGGTCGCTGTTCCGATCCAGTCATCCCGACCACTTTCGACTGCCGGCGGGACGTCGGTGTAGCAGGCTGTACCCCACGAACGGGCCAGCGTCACCGATAAACGCGGAA
>JACDDJ010000624.1 GCA_013817065.1 Acidobacteriota bacterium | reverse complement strand
TAAAAGTCAGGTGCTCTGCCACTGAGCTAGCGGCCCATAGGAGGGAAGGCGCGGCAGATCGGCTGGCGTGCCGCGTCAGCATGTGGCTGCCGCAAACAACTATAACGCACCGGCTTCGGCCCGGATCACTCGCTGTCGCCACCCCAGAACGGCGCCATACGGGACGGTTTGGAACCGAGCCGCGCACGCTTGTGGCGATACAGATCGCTGTCGGCCTGCGCCAGCAGCTCCTCGATCGTGACCGACTCGTCCGACGCGTCGAGGACCGCACTCCCGGTGCTGATCGAGAGGACGTATGGGCGTGGATGCTGTTCGCGCCACGCTTGCAGATTGGCCTCGAGGCGCTCGAGCAACAGCGGCACGCTGTGAACAGACGCGTCGAGCGGGAACACCACGAACTCGTCACCGCCGAGGCGCGCGACGACGTCCGCTTCGCGGTAGCTGTTGCGGAGCACCATCGCGGCCGCGACGAGCGCTTCGTCGCCGGCGGCGTGTCCGAACGTGTCGTTGATCGTCTTGAGATCGTCGACATCGGCGGCAATCAGGATGAGAGACTGCTTTTTCCGGCGCGCCACGAGAAACTGCCGGGTCGTCACGGTCAGAAAGCCGCGGCGGTTGTAGAAGCCGGTGAGCGGATCGAGTAGCGCGGCTGCTTCGAGCGCGTCCTCCATCTGCTTCCGCGCGGTCATGTCGAGAACGGTTCCGAACACCGCCCAGCGTCCGTTGTGCATGCCGCGGACGCTGCGGATGTCCATCACGATGGTGGTGCCGTTCTTCCGAAGACCGTGCACGGTGTACTCGATGTGCTCGATCTCGCCGGTCATGCGCTGTCGGATGTTCTCGGCCACCCGGCTGTGGTCGTCGGCTCTCAGCAGCGGCAGCACCGACGGCAGCTCCAGGATCTCGTCGCGCGTGTAGCCGAAGAGCTGTGAGAACTTCTCGTTTGCATACACGAAACGCATGTCCTGGATCACGTACACGCCGACAAGCGACTGTTCGACGATCGCACGAAACGTTTCGAGTGAGAGGGGTTCCTGACTCATTGCTGCGCCGGAAGAGAATACCGCTGAACCGGGGAAAGTCATAGGTCCAGCTGGGCTCCGGGCGCCAGGAAGACGAATGCGAAGAAAAAACCGGCGGGGCGCGCGATGGTCGTCTAGATGATTTTCTGCCCGAGGGCGGACGCGGCGAGTTCTGCGCCGAGAATGGCGGTGTTGTTTCGGTCGTCGAGGATCGGATTCACTTCGACCAGGTCCAGGGCCCGAAGCAGCCCGGAGTCTGCCACCATCTCCATCACCATATGCGCCTCGCGGTAATCGAGTCCGCCCTTCACCGGCGTACCGACGCCAGGCGCGATCGATGGATCGCAGACGTCGAGATCGAAGGAGACGTGGATGCCGCCGGTGCCCTTGCCGGCGAGCGCCAGCGCCTGTTCCATCACCGAGGCGATGCCGGAGCGGTCGATGTCCTTCATCGTGAAGACATGAACGCGCGCGTCGCGAACGATCTCCTTCTCACGGTCATCCAGGTTCCTGATGCCGATGAGAACGGTGTGTTCCGGCAGGACCTTGGGGGAGAATCCACCAAGGCGCGACAACTCCGAAGGCTCCGGGCCGAGCAGGGCAGCGAGCGGCATCCCGTGAACGTTGCCGCTGCCGGAACTCGCCGGGATGTTCATGTCGCCGTGGGCGTCCACCCAGAGCAGCCCGAGAGGTTTGTTGTCGCGCCGGACGAACTCGGCAGTCGCGGCGACGGAACCCGCGCCAAGACTGTGGTCGCCGCCGAGAACGATCGGAATACCGCCGCCTTGCAGCACGTTCAGTGATGCTTTGTAGAGCCGCTCGCAGATGCGTGCGATCTCCCGGATGTACTTCTTGCGGGGATCCCCCGCAGACTTGATCTCGGGAATCGGCGTGACGAGGTCGCCGTCGTCGACGACCGTGATGCCGAGGGCGCTGATCCGCTCGGCGAGTCCAGCGATCCGAAAGGCGGATGGACCCATGTCGACACCTCGACGGTTACCGCCGAGGTCCAGGGGCACTCCAATCAAGTGGGCGGTACGCATCGCGAAAAATGTACCACACCACTGTGGGATTGACGGCTTCTGTAAGTATTAGATACTATGAGGTTTGCGGTCCGAGTGGCGCCACGGTACCGATTGTGGACAGCGGTTGGCGCTACGGCGCCCCATTGAGAGATGGCGGCGAGAGATGGCGGCGCTACGGCGCCCACGTTGAGAGATGGTTCGGCCCCGAGGCCGGCCTCGTCAAGGAGCGGTGATGAAGCGGTTCGATGTTGGCGCACGGGTGGTTGAGCCGACCTACGGGTTGGGTTCGGTCGTAGCGGTCGAAGATAACTACACGCGCGTGCAGTTCGACGAGCATGGCATCAAGAAATTCCTGACCTCGATGTCTCGCCTCGAGCCGAGCAGCGAGCCGCTGCCGCCGGGCATGAAGGGGAAGGTGCGCAAGAAGCGCGCGCCGAAGAAGGTCGCGGCCGCTCCAGTCGAAGTCGACGAGTAGACCCTACCGCTTCAGGGAGACGGACATCCCTTCGCCTGAGGGCGACACGATGGTGGTCCAGAGCGTCGGATGCTTCTGGACCGCATCGAGGAAATCCCCCATCTCATCGCGCTTGTTCACGACGTTGTGGGCGACGAACAATCCGCCCTTGTCCAGGCGCGGATACACCATCTCGAAAAACTTTTTGTAGTCGCGCTTCCACGCATCCAGAAACACGAAGTCGAACGATCCCTGCAGTTTCGGTATCTGCTGGAACGCATCGCCCGTGACGACCTGGACGATGTCGGAGAGACCGGCTTTCTGGACGTTGCCGGCCAGCTCTTTGGCGCGGACCGGGTCGTACTCGATCGTGACGAGACGTCCCCCGGTGTCGCGCAGCGCCATACCCATCCAGATCGCGCTGTAGCCGCTGGCGCCGCCGATCTCCAGGACGCGCCTGGATCCGCTCGATGCAATCAGCAGGCGAAGGAAGCGGCCGTCCTCTTCGGATACCGCGAGCTGGCCCTTGTCTGCCGCCTTGATCTGGCCGAGCAGCTTCGAGTGGTCCGGCGCCTGCGCCGCCGTACTCACGGTCATCAGCATCAGCGCCGCGAGAAAACCCCACCTCTTGATCATCGTCCTCACCTGCTCACACATTTACGCGATGGACGCCGCGGCTTGCGCCGCCACCGCGCGGCCGTTCGCGACACAGTCCGGGATACCAA
>JACDDJ010000623.1 GCA_013817065.1 Acidobacteriota bacterium | reverse complement strand
GCCTTGTGCGGATCATTCACTCGCCTGGCGACGAAATCTCGAACGCGGTTGCCGAGCTCCGCCCAGATGTTTTGAAGCGTTTCCATGTCATTCCTCTCCGCCCACGGCCGCGAGCGAGACGCGGCCTGGCTTGTTCGTGGGAAGCAGGCAGGACACCAGTCCGGTAATGACGGCGAGCCCCGCGCTGACCCACAGGCAGCCCGCCAGTCCGAGTTTCTGGTAAAGCAACCCGGACAACACGGTTCCCGCCAGGCGCCCGCAGGCATTGGCCGTGTAGTAAAACCCGACGTTCATCGCCACCTTGTCGTTGTCCGTGTACGCGAGGATCAGGAAGGAATGAACCGCGGAGTTCAGCGCGAAGATGATGCCGAAGAGGATCAATCCGATGACGACGACGGAAGCCGGATGAAGATCCGCACCAAGGGCGACGGCGATGGCCGCAGGAAACGTCGCGAGGAGGAAAGCCAGGCACATCGCGGTCGCGCCGTCGGGCGCGCTGACGGGATCGCGGTAGAAGCGGCGAAGGATCGTAGGGGCTCCGGCTTGAACGATGCCGTACTCGATAATCCAGATCGCCATGAACCCGCCCACTTGCCAGAAGTTCCAGCCCAGCACGGTGTAGAGGAAGACCGGCAGCCCGACGACGAACCACACGTCGCGTGAGGCGAACAGGAACACGCGCGCAGCGGCCAGCAGGTTGACGGCCCGGTTGTTCGAGAACATCTGGCGGAACTTGGCCTTCTTGTTCGCCGTCCCGAGGTCGCCGCGCATCAGGATTGCCGTGGCCACAAGTGCCGTTGCTACCAGTGCTGCCAGGATCATCACGGACATCCGGAAGCCGACGAGGTACAGCAGCAGCCCGCCGACGAAGAAGCCGACGCCTTTCAGCGCGTTCTTCGAGCCGGTGAGAATGGCCACGTACTTGAACAGCGTGGAGTGGGCGTCGTCGGTGACGAGGAGCTTCACGGCGCTCTTCGAGCTCATCTTGGTCAAGTCCTTCGCGATGCCGGACAGCGCCTGCGCCACCATCACGTAGGCCACCGTGAGCCACGCCGGGCTCGCCATGAGCATGGACAGCGCGACGAGCTGTGTGCCCAACCCTGCAAAGAGCGTGGCCTTCAATCCAAGGCGAGCAGCAAGCCAGCCGCCGACGAGGTTCGTGACGATCCCGAACACTTCGTAGAAGAGGAACAGCATCGAGACCTGGATCGCCGAGTACCCGCGCTCGTGAAAGTAGAGCAGGACGAGCATGCGCAGCGCTCCGTCCGTGAGCGTGTCGGCCCAGTACGCGCCGGTGACGAGCGCGTAGTTCCGCAGGTCGGCGGATGGCTTGGCGTCTGGGATGGCGGCAACGGTCGTCATGATTCAAGCTGACTGCGGGAGCGTGCGGGCCACGGTGCGGGTGAGTTCCATCATCCGGTTCACGTAACCCCACTCGTTGTCGTACCACGCGAGGACTTTGATGAGCGTCTCATCGACGACCATCGTCGAGGGCGCGTCCACGATTGCCGAGCGCGGATCGTCCTTGAAATCCACGGAGACGAGCGGCCGCTCTTCGTAGCCGAGGATGCCCTTGAGCGGCCCATCCAGTGACGCGGCCTTGAACAGCGCGTTCACCTCGGCCACGGTCGTCTTTCGGTTCACCTCGAAGACGCAGTCGGTCAGCGAAGCGTTCAGCAGCGGGACGCGGACGGCGATGCCGTTCAGCTTCCCGTTCAGTTCCGGGTAGATCATCCCGATGGCCGTCGCCGAGCCGGTCGTCGTCGGGATGAGCGAGGTCAGTGCCGAGCGGGCGCGGCGCAGGTCCTTGTGCGGGGCGTCCACGAGGACCTGCGTGTTCGTCACGTCGTGCAGCGTCGTGATCGCGCCGTGGGCGATGCCGATGCTTTCGTGAACGACCTTCACCACGGGCGCGAGGCAGTTCGTCGTGCAGGACGCGGCCGTCAGGAGCTGATGCTCCTGCGGCTTGTAGAGGTTGTCGTTGCAGCCTATCACGACGTTCAGCGCCCCCGACTGCACGGGCGCGGCCACGATCACCTTCCGAACGCCCCGATCGAAGTAGGGCTGAAGGGTCTCCGTCGTGCGAAACTTGCCCGAGGACTCGATCACGATGTCCACGCCGAGGTCGCGCCATGGGACCGCGCCCGGCGCCGCGTGCTCGGAGAAACTCACGCGACGGCCGTCGATGTGAAGGCCGTTCTCGTTCGAGCTGATCCGCCGGTTCCACCGTCCGTGAACGCTGTCGAACTCCAGGAGGTGTGCGGCCGTGGCCGCGCCGCCTTTGACCTCGTTGACGTGAACGATCTCGAAGTCGGGCCAGCCCCACGCGGCCCGCACGGCCAGCCGACCCATGCGCCCGAAACCGTTAATGCCAACTCGGATGCTCATCTCACTCCCTGCTGCTTCGCGTCATCAGAATGGATCAATCCATTCGCTTATGCGTATATGCTCCGGCAAAAAAAATCATCCGCAGCAACGGCCGGACGCTTTCTTCATCCGCCGCTTCTCCGCGTCCTTCGCCAGTTCCGGGACCGATCCGAAGCAGGACCCCAGGCAGTCGAGCAGCTTCTCGTGAAAGCCGTTCCGGGCCGGGGCGAGGGTGTAGTACATCCACAGCCCCTCCTTGCGTGCCTTCACGAGACCCGACTTGCGCAGGTACGCCAGATGTCGCGAGACCTTCGCCTGCGGGACGGCGAGGATCGCTTGCAGGTCGCAGACGCACATCTCGCCGTCTTGGAGCAGGTGCAGGATGCGCAGGCGCGTCCGGTCCGAGAACGCTCGGAACATCTTGTCCACGCGGGTTGTCGGCGAGGCCAGTTTCATATTCGCGCATGCGATTATATGGGTCAACCCGGCAACGTCAACGCTGCACGATCACAATTCTCCGGCGGCGATCTCAACAATCCCCCGTTGGCCGCATACCCTGCCTCACGTAAACTCCTGCACGAACAGCGGGTACTTCACCCGAGTCCATGGGGCGCGAGAGGGCACGCCGCGCCATATTGGACGTCCGCTGCCCTGCGAAAGGCCCAGTCATGCAGGAGCTCGACCGTCCGCCGGTATCGACGGGCATCGCGGGACTCGACGACATCCTGCGCGGCGGGTTCACGCCCAGCCGGCTGTACCTCATCGAAGGCAACCCCGGCAGCGGCAAGACGACCCTATCGCTCCAATTTCTGATGCAAGGGGTTCGGCAGGGGGAGCGAACGCTCTACGTGACCCTCTCCGAAAC
>JACDDJ010000622.1 GCA_013817065.1 Acidobacteriota bacterium | reverse complement strand
GGCAAGCGCGGCAGTGGCGAACCGTCCGAACATTCGGCCTCCTGAAAAGAAAACGGGGACACTCAACTTAACGCTAAGTCGTTGAGCTTGTCGACCGGGGGCCGCGGGATCCGCGGCCGTTCCGGTCGACTGCTCAACAGCTTAGCGTTAAGTTGAGTGTCCCCGTTTTTCGCGGCCGCTGCGCGCGCCAGGCAAGAGTCACTTGCACGTGGCAGGGCCGGCAGAGGAGCCGGTAGTTCTCGAGGCCACACTCGCCGCCGCCGTCGGCGACCGGGACGATGTGATCGGCCTCCCACTTCGGACGGGTCGAGCGCCACGCCTTACGCGCGGGCCGGTCCGACGCTGGCGGCTTCGAGCGCGTCCATTCCCGGTGCGCCTTGACCACGTTGAAGCCGCACAGCCTGCAGATCCCCTTATCGCGCTTCTTCACCTCCCGACGCACGTACCACGGGCTGCTGCGGATCTTCCACTCGTGCACGCAGGGATCACTGCAGAACGTCCGCCGCGGACGGGTCACCGGTCCCTGGCACCACCGGCACACCGGTTCCCCCGCCTCGTTCCTCTCCGGGACACCCCATTGATCCGCCGTCACGACCCGCGCCCGCTTGGTAGTCACGCGTCACATTATCGGTGCAAGACGACGCGGAGTTTACGTCGTGCAGCGGTCAATCTCGAACCTCCCCAGAACCACCATCGGATCCACGCGAGCCTTCGCGTTGGTATCAGCGCGCTATCGACCAGCGCATGCCGGCGCGGGCGATGTCAGGCGGGATCTCGTGAGCACCGTCGAACTCGCGGAACGTCACGTCGTAGCCGCTCTTCTGCAGTCGCGGGACGATGATGCGGCTGCAGCGGTCGATGGGCAGGAGCTCATCGCGCGTGCCATGCGACACGAACACGCGAGGCTTACCCTGGGGCGAGTCGCCAACGTAGAAGCCGGGCGAGAACGCGAGGACCCGCCGGAACAGATCGCCGTTCTGCAGACCGAGTGAGATCGCGTAGGTGGCGCCATCCGAGAACCCGCCAACGATGATCCGCTGCGGGTCCACGGCGACAGTCTGGAAGACGCGCTCCAGGGCGCGGTTGATGAACGCGACGTCCGGTCCGAAGTCACCGCGGATCGCGTCCCACGAGCTGCTACGTGAGTCAGGGGCAAGGACCGCGATGCCGGCTTCGTCCGCGAACGAGCCGAGGCGCTTGAGGATCCCGGCACCGCCGCTACCCGCCCCGTGGAGCAGCACAAGCAGGGGGATCGGCCCTGCAGCAGGCTTTGTCGGCAACTGCAGGATCGCGTCGCGCTTTGCGTCCAGCCCGAGCGTCCGCGTCTGCGGACCGGTCGTCTTCGTGCCACTCCCCGGCCGCGCAGCGATCCGCGCGCGCCGTTCCTGCGCGCTGCCATGACGGGCCACGCCCAGCGCCACCATCGCGACTGCGCTACTTGCCACTCCACAGAACCGTCGCCTGGTGGTGCGCATGCAGCGCGGATCTTATCAGCAGCGACGTTACACGGAGTTCAAACACGGATTGCACGGATCGGACACGGACTGCACGGTCTTCAATTCCGCTAAGAAAAGAGCTTGGCGTCCTTCGCGTCAGTCGGCACCCTCGCGCCGGCCGAAGGCCGGGCCAGATCCGCACCCTCGAGGCGCGCGAGAAATAGGCGGGGCCGAAGGCCGCGCCTATTTCTCATTCTTTTTCAAATACGGAACGCCTTCGATCAGCCACTTCGGCGCCGGCGCGTCCTTCAGGTAGTGATCGAAGAACTGGAAATATCGGGTCGTCAGGTCCTTCCGATTCGCCATCCCACGCAGTCCGTGACCCTCGTTCGGATACGCGAGCAGGACGGCCTTCTTGCCGTTGTAGCGCAGCGCGTTGTAGAACGCGAGGCCGTTCTCGAAGCCAACGGTCGGATCCGCCGTGCCGTGCATGATCAGGAACGGCACGCTGACCTTGTTGGCGTGGACGAGCGCGGACTCGAAGCGGTACTTCTCCGGGTTGTCCCACGGGGAGAAGCCCCAGCGGCCCTGTCCGTAGAGGTAGTAGTCAAACGCGGTTGCGCCGCTCCCCGCGCTCACCTGGTACGACCAGCCCCATGGTTGCGCGAAGTCATTGAACAGGTCGGTGACGCCGGCGCCCATGCCGACGGCGGCGAAGATCTTCGACTGCGTGCCGATGAAGGCCGCGCCTTCCCCGCCGTAGCTGTGACCGGTGAGGCCGATCCGCTTCGGATCCGCGTAGCCCATCTCGATCACCTTCCGCGTCGCCGCTTCCACGCCTTCGAGCTGGTCGCTGTGCGAATTGCCGGTCCGGTAGTGAATGTCGGGCAGCATCGTCAGATAGCCGCGGCTGACCGCCTCCATCGGCGAGCCGCCCATCCCGGTCAGGTACGAGGGCGCGTTGTAGCGGTGCAGGTTCTGCGAGTTCTTCTCGTAGAACGTCACCAGCATTGGACGCTTCTCGCCTTCCTGGTAGTCCTCCGGCAGCGCGAGCACGCCCTGCAGCCGGACGCCATCCTTGTTCTTGTAGTCGAACAGGATGCGGCGGCCCCACATGTAATCCTTCTGCTGAGGATTGGCGTCGGTCATCTTCTTCGCGTCGATGAGGCTCGGCCCCGACACGCGCAGGTCCGGGAACTCGACGAACGTCTGCCGCGAGAACAGGAATCGATCAGCCTTTGCGGCCTTCTCCGGCGCGCTGAATGACGCATCCTCGTAGAGCAGTTCCTTCAGGTCGCCGCCCTTGAGTTCGTAGAAGCCTGACTTCTTGGTCCACTGGCCATACGCCGTCAGCATGATCGGCTTCGACAGATCGATCGTCCCGCGCGGACCAACGGCACGTGGCACGGTCGGATCGATCGGCTCGACCCGCGCGTAGCGGAAGCGGATGTCATTCTTCGCTCCGACACCATTGGTCAGGTTCTTCGGCGACGAGCCGTCGAGCGGCATCAGCCAGAGATCGTAGCGTTGCTGCGCGATTGCGGCTTTACCGTCACTGGTGAAACCGGCGAGACCATACGACGGCTTCGTGCCCGGGTGGTCATCCTCGACGTCGATGAAGCTCACAGCCGTGCCGTTGCCGAGCGCTCTCGCGGTACCGGCGTTGAGGTCGTAGGCCTGAAAGCGATTGTCCTTCCAGTAGAGATAGTGGGTGCCGTGCGGCGAAATGCCGTAGATGTGGCCGCCGACCTGCTGACCCTTCATCATCAGTACGCGTTCACCGGTGGAGGTGTTGACG
>JACDDJ010000621.1 GCA_013817065.1 Acidobacteriota bacterium | reverse complement strand
CATCGACGCCGTTGTTCGCCGTGCTCGAGCAACACAGCTATGACCCGGGCATCTTCGCCGACTGCGCCCGGCAATGCGTGGCGCAAGAGGCGAGCCGTCGCGCCGTGATCATCACGCCCTCGTCTGGCCTCGCCGTCGTCGGCACGCCGCTGCTGCTGGAGGGCACGATCGTCGGCGCCGCCGTGGCGGGGTACGCGCTCACCGATTTCTCGCAAGCCCCCGCGATCGAGCGACTGGCCCGCCAGGCCGGCGTTCCCTACCGCGTCCTGTGGGCCGTCGCTCGTCAGCAGCAGCCGGTGCCCGAACGCCGGCTGGTTTTGCACGGGAAATTACTGCAGGTGCTCGGCGACACGATCCTGAGGGAGAACTATCGGACCCGTAAGTTCCAGGAAACCGCCGCGCACCTCACGGTCATGACGGCGCAGCTCGAGACATCGTCGGCGGCGAAGGATGAATTCCTGGCGGTCCTCTCGCACGAGTTGCGCACGCCACTCTCGCCGATTCTCGGCTGGGCGCGCATGCTGAGGCGGTCAAGCGACCCGGTCAAGATTGCCCACGCGGCCGACGTGATCGAACGCAACGCGTTGCTGCAGGTCCGCCTGGTCGACGACCTCCTCGAGTTGAATCGGGCGACACGGGGCAAGGTGACGCTCGATCTGAAAGTCCATGATCTCGGCACGGTGCTCCACGGGGCGCTCGACGCGATCGCCGATGCCGCCGAGAAGAAGCAGATCGATGTGAGATTCGTCGATGCGGGCGCCCCGGTCTTTGTCCAGGCGGACGCCGATCGCCTGCAGCAGATTTTCCGCAACGTTCTCTTGAACGCCCTGAAGTTCACTCCGACGCGCGGCGTGGTCACTGTGGCACTTATCAGCGAGTCCGACGCCGGGGTGATCACCATTGCGGATACAGGTGAGGGCATCGCACCCGAGTTCTTACCGTCAGTCTTTGAAATCTTCCGGCAGCAGGAAGAAGGCACACGACGCAAACACCCAGGTCTTGGCATCGGACTCGCTCTGGTCAAACTGCTGACGGAGATCCACGGCGGTAGCGTGAGCATAGCGAGCGAGGGCGTGAATCGCGGTACCGAGGTCACCATTCGGCTGCCGTTGGCGACCGAGGCACTGCTACTGCCGCCATCCGGCGCCGAACGATCGGCGCTTCTGCAGGAGCTCCACGGTCTCCGGATTCTCGTGGTCGAAGACATGGACGACACCCTGGACGCCACCCGCGCCATGCTCGAGACCCTCGGCGCCGACGTCATCGCCGCCCGTGACGGACTCGAGGCGCTGGGGAGCATGACCAGCGGCGCGTACGACGTGATCCTCTGCGATCTTCGCATGCCGCGCATGGATGGCTACGAGTTCCTCAAGGAATTGCGCCTTCTCGAGCAGTGCAGTCGGCTTCCGCCGGTCATTGCTGTGTCAGGCCTCGCGAGCAGTGCCGATCATGTCCGGACGCAGTCGGCCGGGTTCGACGCGCATATCGACAAACCGTTCGATGACCTGACTGTGATCGCTGCGGTAGGCGCCGCCATGGCTCGCCGACGCGCGATGTAGTCCGGCTCACGAACCCCACGTCCCGCTGGAGGACGTACTCCGGTTCAATCTGTTGTGGGGTCAGTTGCCGTCCATGGGATGCCGATCCAGGAAGGCGGCGAGTCCCTGCGCAACTGTCTCTGGACGCTGAAGCTGCAGGAGGTGTCCGGCGCCCTCAACGGCGCAATCTTCCACCTGCGGGAGCCAGGAACGCCGCAACACGGCGATCTCCACCCATAGTGGCTCAGTCTCGGTGCCGAGCACCGATAGGACCGGCTGCGAAATCGCTCCGGCTTCTGCGGCGCCGAACGTCCACGCACCGAGGCCTGGCAGCTCGATGCCGAAGAAGGTATCGGCGTCCGTGATCGCTGCGGCAACGGCACCCGGAACACGGCGCTCCAACATGGCTCGGCACGCGTTCCATTCGAGGCCACTCACGAGACTGATGAAGAGCGCCAACGCCGTCTCGTGACGGCCCGCTGCATAGGCGTCAAACGCCGGGCCGGCCTTCTGCAGGAACCCCGCGGCGCCTGGTACAGAGAGAAGGGATGGCTCCAGCAACGCCAGCGTGTGAACGATCTCGGGCCGCACCAGGGCGAGTTGCATCGCGACCGGGCCGCCGCTCGAGTGGCCGGCGATGTGCGCGCGCGGCACACCGAGATGGCCGAGCAGCGCAGCGGCATCGGCCGCGTGGTCGGCAATGCTCACCGGTCCAGGGGCGTGCGTGCTCCCCGCCCAGCCGCGTTTGTGATACGTGATCAGCTGGTAGCGGGCGGCCAGCGCTCGCTCCGACACGAGCGGCAGAAAACCGTCCGCCACGACCGGACTGATCAGCAGCACCGGCTCGCCCGATCCCGTGACCTCGTACTCCAATTCGACGCCGTTGACGCGTGCGTGCTGCATGGCTCGTACTTGCATCATCGTTGCTCCATCTGAACCGGTGACAGCTTCAAGCCGCCTCCCGAGTGACTCGAGCTATCTCGCAGCCGCTTGTCCAGCGGCCAGATTCTTCACGTCCGTGGTGGTGAGGGGCTGGCCACCGATGCCCCAGTCGCCGCTACGGACTTCTTCGACGACGCACCACGTCACTGACCGCATGTTCTCGCCTTCGATCGCGACCATGGCGTCGGTGAGCCGCTCCACGATCTTCCGCTTCTGCGCGGCATCGAACACACCTTCGATCACTTTCACATTAATGAACGGCATCTCAGTTCCTTTGCGCATCGGCCCGCGCGAGGCGTCCTGTAACGAGAGCACCTTCGCAGTCTCTCCGACCACACCCGCCGCGTTCCTACACGGTGATCGCGGGGGCGGGCGGCTGCGTGCCTCTCTGTCAAGTGCGTGAGAAACGCTGTCACGGTGGGGAACATCTGTCGTTACAATCCCCGGGGGGAGGAAGCGGTCGTCCAACCGGGCCTTAATGGATGAGTGATGCGAACACTGAAGCGACCCCCTTGGAGCGGGCGCGGGGCGCCTCGGTCAAGGGCGATTGGCAGCAGGCATACGAGCTGCTCATCGAAGCCGACGCGAGCACGCCGCTCACGGGCCCCGACCTGCCTCTCCTGGCCGGCGTGGCGTACGCCACGGGTCACCTCGATGTGACCATCGAGGCATGGGAGCGTGCCCACGCGGCGAGCGTCCAGGCCGGCGATCGTCTCGCGGCGGCCGGGGCCGCCGTTCGGGTCGCGATGCACCTGCTG
>JACDDJ010000620.1:789-3241 GCA_013817065.1 Acidobacteriota bacterium | reverse complement strand
CCGGCGTCCTTCCCTCCAGGGTGCCATTAGGCCCCCTTCTCCCCGTCGTGCCGCTTATAATGACAAGGGGCAAATCCTCTTCAGCTGCCCCAGCACGGTAAACGTTCCGGGCCTCGAGGCGTATCTCATGACAGGAGCTCAAGCGGCGAACCTCCCGGGCCGCGAGGCGGACGGCGCCGCGGCCTCGGCGGTCAAGGCGCTGCAGGCGGAGGGACGGCTCCCCGAGGCGCGTGAGCGCTACGCCGAGCTGGTCCGGCGCCACCAGCGGCGGGCTTTGCGGATCGCCTTTCACTATATGCGCGACGCGGCGGAGGCGGACGAGGCGGTGCAGGATGCGTTCGTCAAAGCGTACTCGCACCTGGCGTCGTTCCGAGAGGAGCTCCCCTTCGAAGTCTGGTTCACGCGCATCCTGATCAATGGATGCCTGGACCGCATCAAGGCACGAACCCGCCGCGCGCGGTGGTTCGCGCCGATGCCGGACGGGCCCGGAGGGCAGCAGGATTTCGCCGAGCGCACGGCGGGCAAGGATCCGTCGCCCGAAGATCGGCTGCTCGCGCGAGAGCGCCGGGTGATGTTGACACGGGCACTCGCGAAGCTGCCCGAGCGCCAGCGATCGGTGTTCATGCTGAGTCATTACGAAGGCTGCACGTCGCGCGAAGTCAGCGCGATGACCGGGTTGAACGAATCAACCGTGCGGGTTCACCTGTTCCGGGCGATTCGCAAGCTCCGCGTGCTGCTTGCGGATCCGGGGATCGAAGGTTCCGTGGAGAAACGCCGTGTCCATCCTTAACCGCCTGCGGCTCAGCCGCCACCTGGACGATGCGGCGATCACCGCGCTGTGGACGGAGAGCGCCCTCGACGGCAAACGACCGTCCCATCCGCATCTTCAGGTCTGTGCCCCGTGCCGGACGCGCTTCGGCCTGTTCGCCGAATGGCTCGATGACCTGCGGGTTGATGCCGCCGCCGAGGCCGACGAGGCGTTTCCGACCGAGCGTCTCGCGATCCAGCAGGCGCAGATCTTCCGCCGGCTCGAAGCCGCCGAGCGGCCCGCGCGCGTCATCGCGTTTCCGAAGTTTGCCGCGCCCACCACTTCCCGGCCCTCCACCGCGTCGCGCTGGATTGCGGCGGCAGCCGCCGCGGGGCTCGTCGCGGGTGTCGGTCTCGGACAGGTGATGGATTTCCGCTACACCTTCGGCGGCGACACGGCGGCCCGCCTCTCCACGGCACGGCCGGTTGTCGAGAGTCCTGCCGCGACCGTGACCGCCGGCGGCATCGGCGGCGACGAGGCGTTTCTGCTGGACCTCGACACGTCGTTGTCGCGCCCGCCGGTGCCGGAGCTGCGCGCCATCGACGACTTCACGCCGCGCGCCGGCGAGCAGCCGCAGTAGGCCGTGTCCACGACTCAGCCGCTCGTCTTCCGCAAGGGTCTCGACATGAAAGAGGCCGTCGCGGGTGAGCTCGCTGCGGCCTACCACAGCGCCATTGTCGACCAGGTCCGTGCCGGAGAGTTCAAGCACGCCGCCGGGCGGCTGACCATCCATCTCGCGCGCGAGTTCGGCTTCTGCTACGGCGTCGATCGCGCGGTCGACTATGCTTACCAGGCGCGCCGGCGCTTCCCCGATCGCAACGTGTTCCTCACCGGGGAAATCATCCACAACCCCCACGTCAACGATCGCCTCAGGGACGCCGGCATCCGCTTCCTCTCGGATCCCCTGGAGCGCCGCGACGTGCTCGGGCCCGACGATGTCGTGATCCTGCCGGCGTTCGGCGTCACGGTCACGGACATGGCGCAGCTCTCGAGCCAGGGCTGCACGCTCGTCGACACGACGTGCGGCTCCGTGCTGAACGTCTGGAAGAACGTGGTCCGGTACGCGCAGGGCGGCTTCACGGCCGTGATTCACGGCAAAGTCAAGCACGAGGAAACCCGCGCCACGGCGTCCCAGGCGTTGAAGTACCCCAGGGGCCGGTACCTGGTCGTGCTCGATCGCGGAGAAGCGCAGACTGTCTGCGATTACATCCGCTCGGGGAGCGACCGGGAGGCATTTCTGGCGCGATTCGCGGGCGCCGCCTCCCCCGGCTTCGATCCGGATCGGGACCTGGTGCGCATCGGCTGCGCGAACCAGACCACGATGCTGATGACCGAATCGCTGGAAATCGGCGAGATGTTCCGCGACGCGATCCGCGCCCGGTACGGCGAGGCGGCGCTCCCCGATCAGTTCCGGTCGTTCGACACCATCTGCAGCGCGACACAGGAGCGGCAGGACGCCGTCATCGCGCTGCTCAACGAGGAGCGGCTGGATTTGATGCTCGTCGTCGGTGGCTACAACAGCAGCAACACCTGCAACCTTGCGCGGATCTGCGCGGCGCAGGTGCCGACCTACCACATCGCCGATCCCGAGTGCATGGTGTCGCGCGGCGAGCTGCGCCACCGGCCGGTGGGCGCCCCGTCGAC
>JACDDJ010000620.1:0-779 GCA_013817065.1 Acidobacteriota bacterium | reverse complement strand
ATCCAGCGGCTGACGGCATTCTGCACGTAAGAACTCGCGCACACCCGCCGGCGTGCTATGCCACGTGCCGGCAACGACTTCCCGCCCACAGCTCTGCCGCGATTCGCCCCTGCGGCGGTAAACAGCCTTGCCGCGGAGGTCGTAATAGCCCCTTGTAATCACTTCCGGAGAAGACTATGGCAAGGCATCTGGCTTGGATTCTGGCGGCGGCGCTCGTGCACGCCATCCCCACCACGGCATCCGCGCTGTGCGCGTACGGCGAGGACGACGGTCAGGGCGAGCAGCGCGGACCGGCGTCGCGCGGCCGTGGAGACGAGGGCCGAAAGCCTCAGGGGAAGAGCGAGCATCGCCCCTGGAAGTTCTGGCAGGGTGAAAGCAAGACGGAGCTGGGCCTGACGAATCAGCAGTCGTCGGAGATCGAGCAGATCTTCCGGTCGACGCTGCCTCGCCTCGAAGCGGCGAAGGACCGGATCGACAAGCTCGAGGCGACCTTGTCGCAGACGATCAAGGACAACACGGCAGATCTCGCCATCGTGGCGCAGCAGGTCGACCGGCTCGAAGCGGCCCGCGCCGATCTTTCCAAGACGCGGACGCTGATGCTTTATCGCATGCGCGGCGTGCTCTCGGCGGAGCAGCGGGCGAAGCTGCATACGCTCTGGGAGGCGGGGCGCCCCAGGAGCCAGGACCCCGCTGTTCGCCGCTGATTTCGTGTACCTGATATCCCCCGACGTTCGTCTATGTGATGACCGTGACATCTGATGACCGTTCCCGTCTTGTCG
>JACDDJ010000619.1 GCA_013817065.1 Acidobacteriota bacterium | reverse complement strand
CTTCAACTCAGAGCGCGGTAGTGGGTCAGTTTCCATTCGCAACTCCCCTCGCGTGAGCCCGCGCCGTGGCGGGCGATCCGATGCGCCCGTGGCCGATCTCAACCAGCTAGCCGCACGGCTTGTCCAGGAGGCAACCGACGAGTCCGAAGCGAAGCCCGAGAGCGCCCACGCGCGCGCCGGCCGGGAGGGCGGCAAGAAAGGCGGCGAGGCTCGGGCTAAGCGACTTTCTCCCGAGCAGCGGTCCGATATCGCTCGCAGGGCTGCTCAGGCACGCTGGGCTCGTCCTAAGGGATCGTTCCGGGCGGCGCGATCCAGACGCTGTCGAGCCCGAGTACGTCCGCTAGACGGTCGTAGTGGTGGTCGTAGTGCAGCACCCCGCAACGCTGTCGGCATGGTGGGCTGCGGCTGCAATCAACGCGTCAGGCGGCGATCCGACACGGCTCGCTTGACTGCTTGATCTCCCGGATTGCCCAAAGCGCAGAGCGACAGACGCTCCGGTTGATCGGGGAGTCACGCAAGGCGTCAAGCTCCTCTTGCAGTTCTTCGAACTCGGCGGCTGATCGAGCCGAATACAGAACCTCCAACTTGACGACTGCGCAAGTGGCGATCTGATTCGCCGTGAGCGCCGAGAGCCAGTCCGCCTCGATTGCGGGGGGAAGGCGCTCGGTCCGCTGCCACACAGAGTTGTCAGCTATTGGGACTCGACCGCCAAAGGCTGTTGGCGGTTCGCTTCGCGATCCTCGCCCGTTAGCTCCAGGCGCGGCGGGCATCCGCGAGGGCCGCTCTGTCGAATCCGTCCTCTCGCACCGAACGCTGCGCCAACCGCGCGATCAGTTCCGCACGACGATCGTCCTGGAGTTGACCCGCCTCCGTGGACACTTGAGCGCTTGGCCCGTCTGGGCCGGGCAGGAAGGATGTCCACATGCCACGAACGCGTTCCGCCTATCCGCCGGAGTTTCGGCGTGAGGCCGTCGAGCTGGTGCGCTCGAGCGGCCGTTCGATTCCGCAGATCGCCGATGAGCTCGGCGTCTCACCCCAGTCGCTGCGCAACTGGGTCCGTCAAGGCGACGTCGACGCCGGCCGCGCCGAGGGCCTGACCACGGATGAGCGTGAGGAGCTGCGCCGGCTGCGGCGCGAGAACCGTCGGCTGACCCAGGAGCGCGAGATCCTCAAGGCGGCCGCGACTTTCTTCGCGCGGGAGACCGATCGCCGGTGATGTGCTTCTGGCTGATCGACGCGAAGAAGTCACAGCATCCCGTCTCCCGGCTGTGCGGCGTGCTCGGCGTCAGCCGGGCCGGCTACTACGCCTGGAAGGACCGCTCGCCCTCGCCGCGGGCGATGCGCGACGCGCAGTTGAGCGAGCAGATCGCCGAGATCCACGACGAGAGCCAAGGCACCTACGGGTGGCCGCGGATCCATGCCGAGCTGCGCCACCGCGGCGTTCGTGCGAGCCGCAAGCGCGTTGCCCGGTTGATGCGCCGGGCCGGCCTGTCGGGCATGGTCCGCCGCCGCAAGGCCCGCACCACGATCCGCGTGCCCGGCGTCGCGACCGCGCCGGATCTCGTGCGGCGCGACTTCGCCCCGACGGCACCGAACCGGCTGTGGGTGGCCGACCTGACTGAGATCGCCACCTGGGAGGGCAAGCTCTACCTCGCCGTCGTCGTTGACTGCTATTCGCGCCGCTGCGTCGGCTGGGCGATGGCCGAGCACATGCGCGCTGAGCTCGTCGTCGAGGCGCTCGAGATGGCGATCTGGCAACGCCGCCCCGACGCCGGCCTCGTGCATCACAGCGACAGGGGTGGCCAATACGTGTCGCTGATCTTCGGCCAGACCGCCCGTGACGCCGGCATCGCCGTCTCGATGGGCGCCAAGGGCTGCGCACTCGACAACGCCGTCTGCGAGGCGTTCTTCGCCACGCTCAAGAAGGAACTCACCCGCCGGCGCTCCTGGCCGACGCGACGCGACCTGCAGACCGCAGTGTTCGCCTGGATCGAAGGCTGGTACAACCGCCGTCGCCTGCACTCCACACTCGGCTACCTCTCGCCCGCCGACTACGAGAACGGAACTCTCGGCCAGCCCGGCGCTGGCCTCGCCGCTTCGCGGCTCGCACACTCACCTAGCATGATCAAGGAGAAGGCTGCGTAGACCAGCCCCAACGTGTCCACCGGAACGGGTCAACTCCAATCGACGCCGATCTCGGTACCCGATCGCAGCGCTAGAGATTGCAAAAGCGAACTAGTCTTCGCCTAGTGGCCCGACGAAGAACAACCGTCTACCAGGGATTTCGCCCAGTTATTGGGGTTTGGTCTCACGACTGAAAATCGTGGTGTCCCCGGTTCGAGTCCGGGTCTCGCCATCAACGAAAGTCCTGCAACACCGCACCTTTTGTGCATCGGGCCTCGGAGCGCCTAACAAGGCAAAATGCTCCCGTCTGCCTTTTCCTAGGCGGTCTCAGGCGGTCATCGCAAGGAGCTCGGTGAGTCTTTCAGATGGCTTGCTCCAGCCGAGCGTCTCGCGGGGCCGGTCGTTGAGGCTGTGGGCAACGTGGTCGAGGTGAGCTTGGTCGTGGAGTCCCAGGTCGCTGCTGCGCGGGAAGTACTGGCGCAAGAGCCCGTTGGTGTTCTCGTTGCTGCCGCGCTGCCAAGGGCTGTGCGGGTCGCAGAAGTAGACGTCCAGGCCAGTCGCGACGCTGAAGGCCTGGTGGCCGGCCATCTCCTTGCCGCGATCCCAGGTCAGCGACCTGGCGAGCTGCTCGGGCAGCGTCTGGATCTGCGTCGCGATCGCGGCACAGACCGCGGCGGTTGTCTTGTCCGAGCCGATGCGCGCGAGCAGCAGGTAGCGGGTCTGGCGCTCAACGAGGGTGACGATCGCCGACTTGCCGTGGGCGCCGACGATCAAGTCGCCTTCCCAGTGGCCGGGGACGGCGCGGTCTTCGATCTCGGCCGGGCGTTCTGAGATGACGACCATGCCCTTGATCTGGCCGGCCAGGTTCTTGCGGCCATGCGGCCGGCGCCGGGTACGCCCGGTCCGCAGGCACGCCGTCAGCTCCTTGCGCAGCGCTCCGCGGGACTGCACGAACAGCGACTGGTAGATCGTCTCGTGCGACACGCGCATGCTCAGATCGTCGGGGAACTCGATCACCAGTCTGGCGGAGATCTGCTGCGGCGACCAGCGCCGATCAAGCATCGACTCCACCTCCTCCCGCAGCCGTGATGCGCCGGCGAGCTTGGCGACCTTCGGTC
>JACDDJ010000618.1 GCA_013817065.1 Acidobacteriota bacterium | reverse complement strand
CGTCCCGGCGCAGCGCGAAGTGCCGTTTGGCGAGCCTGTCGTCGAGCAGGCGCGCCGCATCATCGAAACGCAACTGGCAGTGTCGGCGGCGCCGCTGCTTTCGGCCATCCCGGCCGGCACGACGCTGCGCGCTCTTTACATCAGTGAGCGCGGCGACGCGTTCGTCGACCTCAGCGCGGACGTCACAGCGAAACACACCGGTGGTTCGATGGACGAGATCCTTGCCGTCTACACCATCGTCAACGCGCTGACCGTCAACCTGCCGGCAATCACGCGCGTGCAGATCCTCGTCGATGGCAAGGAAGTCGACACGCTCGCGGGTCACGTCGACCTGCGCAACCCGCTGTCCAAGAACCTGGCGTGGGTCACCACCGAGAATCCATCATGACTAGCCGTATCGATGGGCGGCAGCCTTCGGAGCTGCGCCCGACCCGTATGACCTCCTCGTTCACCATGCACGCCGAGGGCTCGATCCTCATCGAGGCGGGCAACACTCGCGTCATCTGCACCGCGAGTATCGAAGACCGGGTGCCGCCGTTCCTGCGCAACACCGGCAAGGGCTGGGTCACCGCCGAATACGGCATGCTCCCGCGCGCGACCTCGACGCGCACACAGCGAGAGGCCAGTGCCGGCAAGGTAGGTGGACGCACGCAGGAGATCCAGCGTCTGATCGGCCGGTCACTGCGTTCCGTGACGAAGCTGCCGGAGCTCGGCGAGAGGACGATCTGGATCGACTGCGACGTGATCCAGGCGGACGGCGGAACGCGCACCGCATCGATCACCGGCGGATTCGTCGCGCTGGTCCTCGCCCTGAAGCACATGCGCACCAAGGGCATGATCAAGACTCTTCCAGTCATCGACTTCGTTGCCGCCACCAGCGTCGGCGTCGTCCGCGGCACGCCGATGCTGGACCTTGCCTACGAAGAGGATTCGAAGGCGGATGTCGATATGAACGTCGTGAAGACCGGGGACGGACGGTTCATCGAAGTCCAGGGCACTGCCGAGGGTCCGCCGTTCGAACGCGGCGCACTGGATTCGCTACTCACGCTGGCCGATGCCGGCATCCTCGAACTGGTGGCACTTCAGCGCTCGATCGTCGGAGATCTCAAGTAGTTCGAGGATGAAGCTGCTGGTAGCGACGACGAACCCCGGGAAGCTGCGGGAGATCGCCGGCATCCTCGAGCATGCGCCCGTGGAGCTCGTCAGCCTCGACGATGTCGGCGAGATCCCGGAGCCAGAGGAGATTGGGCTGACGTTCGCGGACAACGCGCGGCTGAAGGCGCTCTACTATCACCGGGCCACCGGCCTTCCAAGTGTGGCCGACGACTCCGGCCTCGAGATCGAGGCGCTCGACGGGCTCCCCGGCATCCATTCAGCCAGGTGGGAAGGCAGCGACTACGCGGTCAAGTTCCGCAAGATCTACGAGCTGCTCGACATGAAGGGCAAACGCGGCAGCTCGGCGCGGTTCGTCTGCCGCGTCGCACTGGCCGATCGGGGTGAGGTGATCTTCGAGTCCGCTGGGGTGATCGAAGGTGTGATCGCCGACACGCCGCGCGGCGATCACGGCTTCGGCTACGATCCGATCTTCCTCTATCCGCCGCTGGGACGCACGACAGCGGAGCTGGACCGCGACCTCAAGGCTACCGTCAGCCACCGGGGCAGGGCCTTCGAAGCGTTGGCGGTCTTTCTGAAGTCGCCGCCAAATGGTAGATGGTAAATGGTAGATGGTAAAGGACACTACTCGTGAGCGATTCCACAGAGTCGCAGACGCCTTGAAAGCGCCCCGGCGATGAAGCATCGCTCTTTGCCATCTGCCATTTTCCATCTACCATTCGAGTTTCTGTCTGGCGCTAGCCAAACAGGAACTCGAGAGCTTCCGGTAAGCGCGCCGCCCATGCGGACTCGGTGTGCGCAGCGCCTGGCGCAACGCGCACACGCAGGCGGCGTTCACCGAGCCCGGCCTTCCGCAGGACCTTCTCCAGCTTGAGCACGTTCCCGAGCGTCTCTGCGTTCCAGTCCTCGCGTCCGGTCTCGGTGGTGCCGACGCCCAGGTAGATGCGCGAGGGCCATCGGTCCGCTCGCCGGGCAAGCCGCAGCAGGTGGTTTCGTCCCACGTAGAGAGAGGGGCTCTCGATCAGCAGCCGGCCGAACAGACCCGGCTTCAGGAGCGACGTATAGAGCGCCGCAACGGCGCCATACGACGACCCACCGAACCCAGTCGCCGCCGCACTCCGCAGGACAGGGTAGGTGCGCGTGATGAATGGGATCACCTCACGCGTCACGAACTCCGCATACTCGCGTCCGAGGGGGCGGACCGCCGTCGGGTTGCGAGCGTCCTCGACCGGCAGGTACTCGCGGGCGCGCCGCTCGCGGCCATGATCGATGCCGACAATCAGCAAGGGCGGGATCCGTCGTCGACGTATCAGGTCGGCGGCCGTCTCCCCCACCTGCCAGGTGACACCCGCAAACGCGCGCGACGGGTCGAACAGGTTCTGACCATCATTGAGATACAGCACTGAATACCGGCTGGTACCGAGGCGACGCTTGAAGCCGGGCGGCAGCCAGACCGTGACGCGGCGGGTCAGACCGAGGTAGACGCTGGGGATATCGTGCGTGACGAGCACAGAGGCTAGGGGCGGCCGCCGGCCGCGGCGATCTGCTCGAACTGCTTGAGGTGATGGATGTCGTGACCTGCCATCTGGGTCGCGATCCAGGCGACACTCACCTCCCCGAAGTCGGGATGGAAGAACGGACGCTTCATCTGTGCATCGGTGAGGCCGCGCCACATCGCAAGATTCATCCGCCGCAGCGTCGTGTAAGTGTCGAGCGCGGTCGCGGCATCGACATGCTCGTCGAGCGGCATCCACTGGTCCTGGTCGAAGGACTGCGCCTGGTAGTTATCGGTTGTCAGCGCGAAGCGGGCGCGTGTGCTGAGGGCAAGCTCGGTCTGCGCCAGGTGCGCCAGAATCTTGCGCGCCGGCCACTTCCCGGTGGCGTAGGACCGCTCGAACTGTGCGTCGCTCCAGGTCTCGACGATCGCGCGGATCTGAAGCGGTGTGTTCGCGAGGGCGGGCAGTGCTTCGAGATCGCCGAGGTCGGCGCCGTAGGGATTCGCGGTCATTTGAGCGAATATACACGTGCTGCGTGCTGAGTGCGATGTGCGACGTGCGGTGCTAGGTGCGATGTGCTACGTGCGGTGCGACGTGCGACAAGGTGCGACAAGGTGCTGTAAGGTGCGACAAG
>JACDDJ010000083.1 GCA_013817065.1 Acidobacteriota bacterium | reverse complement strand
GCCCTGGTCAGCGTCCTCGTCAGCAGGGTCTTTGCGCCACCCTTCGCGAGCGGACCGATCATCTTCGCCGCCCCCGCCCGCGTTCGAAACAGGCCAAAAACCGCGGATCCTGAGCCCGACATGGATGAGGCGACTGCTCCGCCCTCTTTGAGCGCGGCCTTGATGTCCGCGATCTCGGGATGGCGCCGCATCACCGGCGGCTCGAGGTCGTTCACCATCTGCGCCGCGCGCGAGGGCCAGGGCACGGGCAGGACCTGGAGCTCGCGAGGCTCCTTCAGCCCGGCTGTTCGGTCCTCGTCGTACCAGCTGTACGCCTCCGCCGTCGACACGCCGAAGGCAGGCCGGACGATGACGACCCAGTGGACCGGGAGGTCGACGAGCGGATAGATCTCTTCGCCGCGCCCGAGACCGAGCGCCGTGCCACCCGATAGGAAGAACGGGATGTCGGACCCGATCGAAGCCGCCACTTCACGCAGCAATGACACCGGTGCGCCGCCCCAGAGGCGCGCAAAGGCGAGCAGCGACGCGGCGGCGTCGGCGCTGCCACCGCCAAGCCCCGCTTCCATCGGGATCACCTTCTCGATGGTGACGAGCGTATCGGACGGGTCGCCGGGACGCCCGAGGACCTTCCACAGGGCCGCCGCCGCCTTCCACACCAGGTTCGATGGATCGAGCGGCAGGGATGCCGTGCGTGACTTGATCGCAAAAGGTCCGGGCCGCTCCGAACACGTCAGCGTGTCGTGCAGCTCGATCGACTGAAAAACCGTGCGCAGCTCGTGATAGCCGTCGGGCCGTGTGCCGAACACCCGGAGATCCAGATTGACCTTGGCGTGGGCGCGGACGGTCAGCCGAACGTGTTTTGATTTAGTCACGAGTGGCGATTCTACTTGGCACCGAGCGGACCGGCGCGGCGCAGCTCCTCGACTGACAGCGGCAGCGCCGAGGGCGGAACCGTGACCTCGAATGCCCGCGGATCGATCGCGGTATTGATCTCCAGCTGCGAGACACGCAGCGTGATGTCGGCGACCGGCTTCGCGGTCCCTCCCGCCGGCGCGTCCGACCGCAGGTGGATGGTGCGCGGCAGCCCGCCGGAGAAATCGGCGTAAACGATCCGGAGGGGACCACGAGTCGCGCCCCCGACGCGCCAGCGTCCATCGACGCGGCGCAGGTAGGTCAACTCGCGGCCGACTTCGACCGCGGACCACTGCTCGTTGAACTGGCGCCCGCTCGATGCTGTGCCGGCGCCAAGACCGCATCCCGCCACCGCCGCGCGCAGTTCCGCAGGGGTGAGCGCGACGCCGGCGAGCGCCTCGACGATCGCCTCCGGCGGCGCATCGCGCACAACGCGTTCGTCGCGTGGCAGCAGCAGCGTTGCGTCATCGTCCTTGGAAACGAGGATGAAGATCGTGCGTCCGAGCACGACGCCCTCGAGGCGAAGGGCGGACGGTTCGGCGAAGCCGGCGACGATGCGGCCGCCGAGCCTCTGGTCACCGGCTCGACCCGACAGCCCCAGCTCCGCAACGATCCGTTTCGCGTCACGACACTCAGTTACAGCTTCCTCGTAGGCCGCGGCGGAATTGGGGAAAGGTGTGCCCGCACCGGTCGGCAGCGCCGGCACACGCGGCGCCGCACATGCGGTAACTGTCAGGGCGACGAGCAATAACGCGGCGCGAAAAGGCGTCATCGAGCCGCCGGGGTCGCCCGGGGTGTTCTGGCACGCGCATCGCGGAGCTTCTTCTCGATGGCAGCGCGGTCGATGTTCTCGCCGTCCCCGGCCAGCGCCAGCTCCCAGGCGCGGACCGCATCGGCGAAGCGCTGCTGCCGAAAACGCAAGTCCCCGAGATGGTCGAGGATCACGGAGTTGCCGGGGGACTTCGCCGCTGCTTCCGTCAGCGGAACATCAGCCTGCTCCAGCCGTCCCTGCCTGAAGAAGGCCCACCCCAGGCTGTCGAGGTACGACGGATTGCCCGGATCGATCTTCAACGCGCGCTGCAGAAGATCCACGGCTTCGTCGAGGCGCTCGCCGCGGTCGGCAAACAAGTAGCCGAGCGAGTTCAGTGCATTCGCATCCTGCGGATCGCGGGCGAGCAGGTCGCGCAGCGCGGCTTCTGCTTCCTTGACTCGCCCCGCCGATTCCAGCAATTGGGCGTACTGATAGGTGAAGGTGGCTTCCCCGGGCGCGCGTTTGATGAGATCCGCATATGCAGTGATGGCCTCGGCGGTCCGCCCCTCCGAGATGTGCAGCTGCGCCGCCATCGCGTGACCGCGCAGGTCGTCCGGGAAGCTCGTTACAAGCTTTTGAACAGTTGCCGCAGCAGCTTTGTAGTCCTTCAACTGGCGCTGGGCCTGGGCCAGCAGATACAACAACCCGGGATCCGCCGTGGTCGCACTGGCGAGCGCCGACTGAAGAACGTCCTGCGCCTGCCGTGGCTCGCCGCCATTGAGCAGTGCCGCGGCGTGGCCGCCGGCCAGGTCGGCCTTCGGGTTCATCTTTCTCGCCAGTGCGTATGCGCCGGCCGCATCCGTCCAGCGCCGCTGCTGCTCGTAGAGGTCGATCAGTTTCGGGTAGGCGCGAAAGAACGTGGGGTTGTTCTGGATCGTGCGCTCGATCGTCGTCGTTGCGTCTTCGAGACGCCCCGCATCTTCCTGTGAGGCGGCGAGCATCATTCCGCCTTCGGAGTATTCCGGCTGCGCCTCGAACACGCGTTCGAGCGACGCGATTGCCTTCTCATGCTGGCCGGCGCGCGCATACAGACGTCCGAGCGCGAATTCGACCCCGAGATCCGCCCGGGTGGTGCCCTGCGACTTTTCCAGCGCCGAGATCGCTCGCGACGCGTACGTCGAAGGATCCTCCCCAGGCCGGATCGGCCTCTTCTGCTCCGACAGTGCCGCGTAGATCGATCCGAGTGTCCGATTGGCTTCGCGATTCTCAGGATCGAGCTTCAACGCCTCGTCCGCCGCGTTCATCGCGTCGACGGCGTTATTCTGCCGCGCATAGAGGCCCGCCAGTTCGGCGCGCAGCTCCGCGGATCCCGGTTCGAGGGCGATCGCCGTCCTCAGCGCGGCGACCGCGTCGTCGATCTTGCCGGTATTTTCGAAGTGCCGGGCCGCGAGGAAGTAGTAGCCCGCGTCGCCTTCAGCTTTCTGCGGCGCCGGCGCCGGATTCTGCGACGAGGGGACCTGACCGGGCGACGACGCCGCCAGCGCCGGAGTCATCGAAACGACGAGCAGGATCGGAACGAGGCGACGCATCTGCCTGACTATAATATCCACGGAACACACCGAGCCCACGGACGGGCGCGGATTAGACGGACACGGAACACACGGATCTCACGGAAACACGGAACGGTGGAGCTCTTATGGCTGTAGATCAGGAACTGCTCGATATCCTCGCCTGCCCCCAGTGCAAGACGAAGGTCGAGCTCGTCAAGGGCGGCACCGCGCTCAAGTGCAACACTTGCAAGCGCGTCTTCCCGATCAAGGATGACATCCCGGTCATGCTGCTCGACGAGGCCACCGTCGAGGCTTGACACTTTGCACGACTTAACTACCAACTTCCAACTTCCAAGAACTCCCAAAGGGATGGCTTGGGAGTCAAAGTTGGTCGTTGGAACTTGGTAGTTGGAAGTTGTCTTTGAACATCCTGCTGATCCGCCTGCGGCTCATCGGCGACGTCGTCTTCACGACGCCGATTCCGCGGGCGCTCAAGCGCGTGTTTCCGGGCGCGCACCTGACCTACCTCGTCGAACCTGCCGCCGCACCGGTGGTGGCGCGCAATCCGTCAGTTGATGACCTCATGATCGTCCCCCGCCGGCGCGGTGCGCAGCGCGTTGTCGACGACATGAAGCTGGCGTGGCGGTTGAGACGAGGGCGGTTCGACCTCGTCATCGATCTCCATGGCGGTCCGCGTAGCTCGTGGCTGGCGTTCGCTACGGGGGCGCCGCAGCGCATCGGATACGCCATCAAGGGCCGAACCTGGATGTACACGACCGCTGTTGCGCGTCCGCGCGAACTGCGGGCCCGCCACTCTGTCGTCAACCAGTGGGACCTTCTCGAAGCCATCCGCCTGGGTCCGGACGATGCGCGCCGGTGTGGGGGGACGTCGTGGCCCGGCGGCGCCGCGGATCCGGTTCGGAACCGCGTCGAGATGCCGCTCGATCCCGCCGCCGACACCGCCATCGGCCGCCGGCTGGAGGCCGCAGGCGTCACGTCCGAACACGAACTCGTCGTCGCACACGTCAGCGCCGGCAATCCCTTTCGGCGGTGGCCGGAGCCGCACTTCACGAAAGTTCTGACGACCCTTGCCGCGGCGGGGCCGCAGCGCCGGATCATCGTCAGCTCCGGACCGTCGGACCGCGAGGCGGCGGACAGGATTACGGCGGCAGCGCGCGAGGTGCTGGGGACGGGCGCGGCACGAATCGTCGCCTTCGGCGAGTTCGACCTGGCCGAACTTCGCGCCCTGATCGGCCGCAGCCGGCTTTTTGTCGGCGGGGATACGGGTCCGCTGCACATTGCCGCCACCACCAGCACGCCAGTTGTGGGACTCTATGGGCCAACGCTGCCGGAGCGCTCGGCGCCGTGGCGAGATCCCGCGATCCCGACGATCTCGTTGGGTATCGAAGGGCTGCCGTGCCGACCCTGCGAGCAGCGCGTGTGTGAACCTGGCGATTTCAGATGTCTGACAACCTTGCGTCCGGAGGACGTGATCTCGGCCGCGGAGCAGGCACTGCAGTGGCGCAGGCCGCCGAACGTCTCGGCCTGAATGGAAAATGACTTCTTCCAGCATCCTGACTCCTGTGGCCGCTACCGGTGGACGGCTCGAACGTGCCGCCTATTTCGCGCTGCTGGCATTTGCCGCGTCGCTGCAGATGTCGATCGCGGCCGCCAACGTCCTGCTCGCGTTGACGGCGATCCTGTGGCTGACCATCGTCTTCTCGCGACGCGAGCGCGTCGCCGTCCCGGCGTTCTTCTGGCCGCTGCTCGCCTACGCCGGGTGGACGGTCGTCTCGGCGATCTTCTCCATCGACCCGGGCACGAGTCTTCCCGACACGAAGCAGCTGCTTCTATTTGCAATCGTGCCGATCGCCCACCGGCTGCTTCGTGGTGAGCGGACGCTCACGGTCGTCGACGTGGTCATCAGCATGGCGGCGCTGAGCGCGACCATCGGGATGGTGCAGTTCGGCATCCTGAAATGGACGGACCGGCCGCAGGGTGCGCTCGGGATGTACATGACGTTCTCAGGACAGCTGATGCTGGTCGCGTGTCTCGCGACCGCGCGAGTGCTGTTCTGGCCGAAAGACCGCGCGTGGCCGATGCTCGTCCTTCCCGCGCTCATCGTGGCGCTCGTGGCGACGGCGAGCCGCAACGCGTGGGTCGGGGCGTGCGTGGGCGTTGGGCTGCTGCTGCTGATCCGCGACTTCCGCCTGGTCGGGATCCTGCCGGTGCTCGCCGCGCTGTTCTTCGCGGTCGCGCCGGCACAACTGACCGATCGCTTCTATTCGATGTTCCAGATCCAGCACGGGCGCAGCGAGACGGCGGCGATGGTCTCGAGCGTCGAGTCGAATCGCGACCGGATCGCGATGATCAAATCGGGCGTGCGCATCATCAAGGATCGGCCGATTACCGGTGTCGGTCCCGACATGATCATCCAGGTCTATCCGGTCTACCGCGACAAAAGTGCCGTCAAGGCGTTGAATCCGCACCTGCATAACGTGCCGATCCAGATCGCGGCCGAGCGCGGCGTGCCGGCGCTGCTCGCCTGGCTGTGGTTCATCGTCATCCTCGCGCGCGACTTCATCCGCCAGCGTCGGACGGCTGCGATCCAGTTCCTGCCCAACGCCGGTCTCGCGTGTCTGGTGGCGATGCTCGCGGCGGGAATGTTCGAATACAATTTCGGCGATTCCGAGTTCCTGATGCTGTTCCTGCTGCTCATGACGCTGCCTTACGCCGCCACCTCGAATGACTGATGTCCGCGAACTGACTTCCCGATTCCCGCAGCAGACAATCCTGGTCGTCGGCGACGTCATGCTCGACCACTTCGTGATCGGCTCGGTCGAGCGCATCTCGCCGGAGGCGCCGGTGCCGGTCGTCCGCTTCGACCGTGAAGACTATCGGCTCGGCGGCGCCGCGAACGTTGCCGCAAACCTGCGCGCGCTCGGCGCCGGGGTGGAGATCGCCGGGCTGATCGGTGAAGACGAAGCGGGCGACCGGCTGCGGCGGACGCTCGACGAGATCGGTGTGGGAACCTCGGGGCTGGTCGTCGACAGCGGCCGCTGCACCACTCGGAAGACGAGAGTCGTGACAACCCGGAATCAGCAGGTCGCCAGGATCGATTACGAGGAAGACGGCGAGGTGGACGGGTCGGCGGCCTCGCAACTGATGGACCGCATCGCGCGACTGGCGGCGCACGCAACCGCCGTGCTCGTCTCGGACTACCTCAAAGGCGTCATCTCGAGGGCGGTCGCGGGTACCGCGATCGAGGCGGCCGCGCATCGTACGATCCCCGTCACCGTGGATCCCAAGGTCGCGCACGCCGGTTACTACCGCGGCGCCACGCTGGTCACGCCGAATCATCACGAAGCCGAAGCGATTACGCACATGCGCGCCCGCACCGATATCGAAGTCGCGCACTGCGCCGAGCGGCTGGCCGAGGTGATGGGATGCGAGAGCGTCCTGATCACCCGCGGTGAGCAGGGTATGCTGCTGCACTCGCCCGACGGCACGGCTTCTTTTCCGGCGCAGGCTCGCGAGGTCTCGGATGTCACGGGGGCAGGCGATACGGTCATCGCCACGCTGACGCTGGCACTCGCCTCAGGGGCGTCGCTGGCGGAAGCGGCGCAGATCGCTAATGACGCTGCCGGCATCGTTGTCGGCAAATTCGGTCCCGCTACCGTGTCGGTCGAAGAGCTCCTCGGTTGATGCGGGGCAGCCCTGAAGGGCTGCGCTACGACCGACGGTCCGCTCCGAAACTACGGTCCGACGATCCGCTCCGAACCCGCGTTGCGCCGGGGCCCGTGTTGACCCGTGGCAAAAAAACGCCGGCGGCCCGTGAGGACCCCCGGCGGAAATTGTCGGGCGCGGCGTGGTTAGAAGTTCAACCGCGCCGAGAGCTGAATCACGCGCGAGCCGATGGTGACGTCCGTGAGACGTCCGAACGTCGGGCTGTTGATGTTCAGATCGCCCGTAAAGAAGTTGGTCGTGTTGGTCAGGTTGAACGCCTCCCCCTTCAGCTCGAGGTTAAAGCGATCGGTGATGCGGGTCTTCTTCGAGAGGGCCAGATCGATCCGGAAGACCGGAGGACCGTCGAACGCCAGGATCGGCAGGGTGCCGACCTCCCCAGCGCCTGGATTGAAGAACACCTGGCCGGGGAAACCGGCGGTGTTTCCCAGGTTGTCCGGGCCGACGGCACGCCCTGTCGTCGGGTCGATCACCTTCGGGTCGATGAAGTAGATCCGTCCGTCAGGCTGCTTGAAAACGCCCAGCAGGCCCTGGATCTGGCTGACCGTCAGGTTGGTCGACGCCGTGTTGCAGCCGATCGGCGTTCCACAGTTCGAGCGACCGACACGATTGAACGTCCCACGGCCCGAGAAAATGGTGAAGGGAGAGCCGCTTTGCCACGCGACGATCGTACCAAGCTGCCAGCCGCCCACCAGGACATCGGTGAGGCCTCCGCCGTTCAGCCATTTCCGATCTCTGCCAAAGGGCAGCTCGTAGATGGCGTTGGCGTTCCTGACGTGGGTGACTTGAAAGATCGACCGGCCGGTGTTGAGCCCCTGCCGGTTGTTGTCCATGAACGCCTCGAACCGGTTCTGGCCCTGGCCCGAGGAGTTGGTGTTGGTGTCAGCCAGCGTGTAGTTCGCCTGCGCGAAGAAGCCGTTGCGGAACTGCCGGCGCAGCTCGATCTGCAGGGAGTTGTAATCGCTGAATCCGCCATTCGAGATCCCGTTCGCCGCGTAGATCCCGGGATTCTGGAAGAATGTCTGGCGCGCGCTCGCACGCAGAGCGGCGGTGCCGAGGCTCGTGATGTAGAAGTCCGCGAGGCCGGCGACTTGGTTCTGCTGAATGTTATTCACCGCGGTCGCGTTGGTCAGCAGCCCGAAAGTCGGCAGCACCGTCAGCTGCTGACTCCCCGGTACAGCTGGATCGAAGACCGGGCTGAAGGACTTGCCGGCCTGCTGCGCCAGAAAGCCGTTCGAGCGCGCGCGATTGAAGTCGTCGCGGAACGCCTGGCTGAGCTGGATCTGGTTGAAGTCGGTCCCCCGCCAGATCTCACGGCCGAAGGTCCCGACGTACCGCACTTCGGCCGCTGTCGACCACGGCAGCTCGCGCTGAATGCCGACGCTCACCTGGTGCACGTGCGGCGCCTTGATGTTCGGATCGATTCCCCAGAGAACGGCGGAGTTGTCCAGCCCTAACTGATCAGCCTGCGTCCGTTCGGTCAGGAACGCGGGGGTGGTCGGCAACGGCACACCGCTCGAGACGGTGGCGAACTGGTTGGTCAAGGTCACCCCCGTGGTAAGACCGGCGTTGCCGCGGGACACGCCACGACCGACGGTGACGGTTTCTTCGTTGACGAAAGAGAGCGAGTAGCCGCCGCGGACCGCCGTTCTGCCATCCTTGGTCACGTCCCAGGCGAAGCCAATGGTCGGGCCGAAGTTGTTCAGGTCCTTCTTGTAGTAATCACCGTCGGGGAAGCCCACCTTCGTCGTCGGGTCGAGCAGCGCCTCCTCAAGGGACCGTCCGTTGAGAATGGGCAGCAGGCCGACGTTGTTGTCTTCGCGAAGTGGGCTGTAGTACTCCCACTTCAGTCCGGCCCGGATGGTGAAGTTCGGCTTCCAGCGCCAGTTGTCCTGCACGTAGGTGGCGATGTTGTCGAGAGTGTAGTTCTCGTTTGACGGGATCCCCGCCACGAATCCGGACGTCCTGTCGCGGACCTGGAAGGTCTGCCCGACCGAGGACACGATCCCGCCAAGGAAGGACGCCGCCGCATTCGCACCGGCCAGATCGGCCGCGCTGATGCCGCCGGGGAACTGGCCCGAGGTCAGCTGCACGCTCACGGGAGCCGCCGAGCTGAACCCGAAGCTCACCGCGGGGAACTGGCCGGCGAAGTTGTACGGGTTCACGCGGTTCCGCTGCCAGCTGCCGCCGATCTGCATCTGGTGGTTGCCCCGTACGTAAGAGGCGTTGTCATTGAGCTGATAGGTGTCGGTGAAGCGCCCCTGCGACTGGAAGGTCGGCACCGGGTTGGTGATGCCCAGGTTCGGGTTGAAGATGATGCCCCTACCGAAATCGACCTCGCTCACAAACGCCACCGGGCTGAGATTCGCGCCGCCGCGCAGCTCGTTGTTGAAGTTCGAACTCGCGGCCCAGCGCCACGCGAGCGCAAACCGCTTCGGATCGGAGCTCGTGAAGACCTTCGGACGATCGGTCGTCACGCGGTCGAGGTCGGTTCGGTCATCCGTCTCTTTGAAGTAACTGAAGACCCCGTCGAAATTGTGGGAGCTCGTCGCGCTGTAATCCAGCCGCCCGGTGTACGAGTCGCGATTGTTCAGGTCGTTCTGATTGAATCGATAGCCCGCCGTGTTCAGGTTGCGCGCCGCCGTGGAATTGCCCGCGTCGAAGTTGTTGACATTGGAGGGAGCCGGGATCCTCGAGAGCACGTCGGTCCGCAGGCTCGGGTCGACCGGGAGTCCTGAGAGCTGCAGGACGTTGACCGACTGCACGTTACCGCCCAGATCCACGTATCGGAAGACGCCATTGTAGAAATCGGCGTTGGCCGGGATCGTCAGATTCTGCGCGAGCTGCGTCGTCTGGCGGAACCCTTCATAATTGAAAAAGAAGAACAGCTTGTCCCGCATGACTGGTCCGCCGACGCGCCCGCCGAATTGATGACGGCTCAGCTCAGGCTTCGGCACTGATGGCTTGGCGGCGTTGTTGAAAAACGAATTCGCGGCGAACTTGGAGTCGCGGTTGAACTCGAACACGCTCCCGGTGAAGCGGTTCGTCCCCGACGGGGTCACCATGCGCACCGACGTCGCGCCGCCGGCCGAGTCCGCGCCGGAGACCGACGTCGTGATCGAGAATTCTGCCACGTTGTCGGACGTGGGCCGGTTGGGCAGGAAGTCCAGCGAGTTCGTGCGGATGAAGTTGTCCTGGATGTTGATGCCGTCGAGCGTGACCTGCGTCCAGGTCGGGCGTCCGCCGTTGATCGTCGTATTCGCACGGTTGGGGATCCCGACGACGCCGGCCTGCAGCTTGATGAGGTTGGTGATGTCGCGGTTGGCGAGCGGGATGTCGAGCACCTGCCGCTGCATGACGGTGCTGGTCACTTCAGGCGTGGTCGTCGAGACCAAAGAGGAACCGGCCGTGACCGTCACCAGTTCGGTCATCGCGCCCACGGCCAGCTTCGCGGTCAGGGAATACTCCTGGCCGACCGCGACCTCAACGTCGGTGAACTCCGCGGCCTTGAACCCTTCGAGGTTCACGCTGACCTTGTACTTGCCGACCGGGACCTGCGGGAACAGGAACGCGCCGGTGCCTCCCGACACGTCCGTCAGCACCTGGCCCGTGCCGATGCTGGTCAGTGTCACCGTTGCGCCAGGCAGCACGCCGCCTGATTGGTCGAGTACCGTGCCGGCGACGCGACCGAGTATCGTCTGCGCGCCGGCGAATGCGGGCAGCATCAGGGCCGCCAGCAGGAAGAGCGCCGAGGGCCATCCTGATCTGATCTTCATTTCCATCCTCCAAAAACAAAACGACTGCACCTTCCCAAACTAGACCGCGCCAGCCCTCCAGTCAACACGATTGATGGCGATTGGAAGAAAATCTCGCGCTCGAAATGCTCGCCGACCGGCATTCAAAAAAGCGGATACCGCGCATCCAGCGCGCCGGAGAATCTGGTCACCGGCTTCGTCTCAGAGGGGAGTTGGCGTCCGCGTGTCTGCGTCGAGGGACGTTCATCGACAGAGATTGCGTGCTCGTCATTCAAACCATTGGAT
>JACDDJ010000617.1 GCA_013817065.1 Acidobacteriota bacterium | reverse complement strand
GTACTCGGGCGAGCGAAGGACCCGTCCGGCGCTGCGGACCTGCGTATCGTGTTCCATCACATGCGGCGCCGTCTACTGCAAGGTAATGTCGGCCGCGATGCCGGGCTGTTAGTCGCGCTTGAGATGATTCTGCAGGCGTATTAACGGGTTACGGTGGAACACGTCGGAGGGCCGGCAGTATGACGGGCTGGGTCGACTTTGGCTTCGCACTTTCGGTTCCCGCTTCGGCTTGTCTCCGTGCGGTGACCTGCACTCGCTGATGTGTCGACATCTGTGTGATCAACGACAATCAAATTTGCCGGCCGACGACAATTAGATTTGCCGGTCCGCTAACCGCCGAATTCCGGCGTCGAGGCTGTTCCGTCGCGGAGGGCGGATTGGTCACGGACGCGCAGGTGCGGCGGTTGAGAGAGAAGCGGATGGATGGCAATACGGTAGGGGCGGCTGCCGCAGCGGCCGGCATGTGTGAGCGGACGGCGCGACACTGGCAGGAGGGCGCGTTGCCCTCGGCCACGAAGACGGCGCGGACCTGGCGGACGCGCGACGATCCGTTCGACGGTGTCTGGACGACGGAGGTGGTGCCCCGCCTCGCCGCAGACACCGAGCGGCGGCTCCAAGCGCTGACGCTGTTCGAGTGGTTGTGTCGCCAGTATCCCGGGCGGTTTGAGCGGGGCCAGGTCCGCACGTTGCAGCGTCGGGTGCGCGACTGGCGCGCGCAACACGGCTCGGATGTCGAGGTGTACTTTGAGCAAACGGCCGTTCCCGGCCGTGAGGGGGCGCTGGATTTCACCGATGCGAGTGGGTTGGGCGTCACGATCCAGGGCGAGCCCTTCCCGCATCTCTTGTTCGAATGGGTCCTCAGCTTCAGCGGCTGGACCTACGTCGCGCTCGCCGCGAGCGAGACCTTCGAAGCGCTGGTGGCGGGGCTGCAGGGGGCCCTGTGGACGTTGGGCGCCGCCCCGGCGGTGATCCGCAGCGACAATTTGTCGGCGGCGACGCACGAGCTAAAGCGGAGTGGCGGGCGGCAGCTCACGGAACGCTTCCGTGGCGTGCTCGATCACTACGGCTTACGCTCCTCGCGCATTCAGCCCGGCAAGGCGCACGAAAACGGCGTGGTCGAGCAAGCGCATTTCCGCACGAAGTCGGCGGTCGAGCAGGCGTTGCTGCTGCGCGGCCATGCGGACTTCGTCGACGAAGCGACCTACGAGGGCTTCGTGCGGGAGGTGATTGACCGGAAGCGCAATCGGCCGGCGGCGGCCCGACTCGCCGACGAGCGTCCGTACTTGCGCGCGCTCCCGTCCGCGCCCGTGCCCAATTACACGACGTTTACGAGCGTGGTGCGCCGGTGGAGCACGATCCGCGTCGGGGGGCGGACGTACTCGGTCCCGTCCCGGTTGCTCGGCCACACCATCGAGGCGCGGCAGTACCCGACGACCGTGGAGGTGCTCTATCGCGGCCACGTGATGGAAACGATGCCGCGGCTCCGAGGCGAGGCCGAGCACCGGATCGATTACCGTCACATCATCGGGAGCTTGGTCCGCAAGCCCGGCGCGTTTGCGCGGTATCGCTATCGGGAGGAGCTCTTCCCGTCGCTGACGTTTCGCCAGGCGTACGACGCCCTGGGCGTGACGCACGGCGAGCGCGCCGACGTCGAGTATGTGCGGCTGCTGCATCTGGCGGCCACGACGAGCGAGCGTCACGTCGAGACCACGCTGCGGGCCCTTCTCGACGACCGGCAGCCGTTCGACTATGCCGGGGTGCAGGCCGTGGTGACCCCGACGATCCCGCGCGTGCCGGTCATCCACATTCCGACGCCTGATCTCGCCCAGTACGACGCGCTGCTGATGGGAGGTGGCCGATGCTGACGCCCACCGTGCCGCTGCCCACCGAGCAGTTGACCACGCTCCTGACGACCTTCGGCTTGACGACCGCCGCCGAGGAGATCGTGCCGCGATTGACGCAAGCCGGCCAGCACGCGGTCGTCCCGGTATTGGTCGAGGTGTTTGACACCGAGGCCGAAGCGCGGCGCCAGCGGCGGATCGCCCGATTGCGCCGGGGCGCGCGACTGCCACCGGGCAAGACCTTCGAGACGCTCGATGCGGGGCGCCTGCCGCTGCCGATCATGCAGCGGTTGCAGGAGCTCGCGACGGGCGCGTTTCTGGAGACCGCGACCAATGTGCTGGCGTTCGGGCTGCCCGGCGTCGGCAAGAGTCACGCACTCTGTGCGGTGGGCCACGCGTTAATCGAGGCGGGACACAGCGTGCTCTTCACGCCGGCCTACAGCGTCGTGCAAGAGCTCCTGAGCGCCAAGCGCGATCTGGAGCTGCCGCGCGCGCTCCGAAAGCTGGACCTGTTCGAGGTAATCGTGCTCGACGATCTCGGCTACGTGCAGCAGAGTCCCGAAGAAGCTGAAGTGCTCTTTACACTCCTCGCCGAGCGCTATGAACGCCGCTCGATGATGGTGACGAGCAATCTGATCTTCAGTCAGTGGGACCGCATCTTTCGCGACCAGATGGCCACGGCCGCCGCGATCGATCGCCTGGTGCATCACGCAGTCCTGCTCGAGTTCGACGTGCCGAGTTATCGCACCGATCGCTCACGGCCGGCACCGTCGGCGCCAGCCCCGACGTCCTCTCGACGCGGGCGAACGGCGGGGCCGTTGGTACCGAAACGGCGCCGGGGAGCGATCCGATAACGCGGCCGATCACAAACGACGGCGTAGGAGGCGCCAGGAACGACGATCGGCAGGCCGGCAAGGGCACAGCACCCCCGGATTCGGTGCGAGGCGACGTGCAACGACGAAGACGGCTATGGAAATGCCGTCCCTTGGAAAGCAAAAAGCGCTTCCCACAGGGACTTGGAAATCTCGCACAGAACGCGAGATTCCCACATTTCCACAGCCGATCCTCTGGTTGGCAAGAAGAAGACAGAGAAGACCAAGTACACAAAGAACGACGGCAGCGACCCGTCGTCACATCAACTGGCCGCAGGCGAGTCGTATCCTCGGCCACATGGGACCGGCAAGAATAATTGTCGCCAACCGGCAAAAGTAGTTGACGTCGATCAGCCGAGCATCTGCGCCATCATCCGACCCGCTGGCGTAGACGTATCGATGCCCTCTCGCAGCGTGACGAATGCCACGCTGCGACTTTGCCACTCGTCCAGAAGCAGCACCAGGTGCCGCATGTTGCGGCCCAGCCTGTCCAAGCTCCAGCAGATCACTGCGTCCACCTGATGTCGGCGCACGGCAGTCGTG
>JACDDJ010000082.1 GCA_013817065.1 Acidobacteriota bacterium | reverse complement strand
GCACCATGAACCTCTGGGCGGGTGTCGATGCCCCGGCGGCGGTGTAGCGTCGAATCAACGACCTCGGTCGACCCTGACCGCGCACAGTCATGAGCCTCGAACACGGCGCTCGCCTCGGGCATTACGTGCTGGGACCTCCGCTCGGGGCCGGCGGCATGGGCGAAGTCTATCGCGCCAGCGATACCAAGCTTGGCCGTGACGTCGCGCTGAAGGTCCTGCCGACAGAGCTCGCCCGCGATGTCGATCGGCTCGCCCGCTTTCAGCGCGAAGCGCGCACCGCCGCCGCGCTCAACCATCCCCACATCGTCACCATCCATTCGGTCGAGAACATCGACGCGTCCCGATCCTGACCCTCGAGTTGATCGACGGCCAGACGCTCGGCGAACTCATCCCGGCCGACGGCCTGCCGCTCGATCGTGTCCTCACGCTCGGGATCCCGCTGGCCGATGCGGTTGGCGCCGCGCACCAGCGCGGCATCACCCACCGCGACCTCAAACCGGCCAACGTGATGGTCACGACAGACGGCCGGCTCAAGGAGCTCGACTTTGGACTCGCGAAGATCAAAGAAGAAGCGCAGGTCGTCTCTGACGCCGGGATGCCGACCGCCGCGCTCACCGGCGAAGGCCGAATCGTCGGCACGGTCGCTTACATGTCGCCGGAACAGGCGGAAGGCAAGCCTGATCCACGCTCGGACGTCTTCTCGCTCGGGATCATCCTCTACGAGATGGCCACGGGACGCCGCCCGTTCGGCGGCGATACCCACATGTCGACGCTGTCGGCCATCATCAAGGACACGCCGACATCGTTCAGGCAGTCCGTCCCGGACTGCCGCGCGACCTGGCCAAGATCATCGGCCGCTGCCTCGCCAAGGACGTCGAGGATCGCTACCAGTCCGCCAAGGATCTGCGCAACGATCTGCGCGCGCTGAAGAACGACCTGACGTCCGGCGAGATCGTCCCGATCACCGGCTCCGGCGATCGTGCCGCCGCGGCACCGCCACGGTCAGGCGCGCGGCGCATGATGCTCATTGCGGCCGGCGCGATCGTCCTCGCTGCCGTGGGTGGCGCGGCGTGGTGGATGCGCGGGCCGTCCGAACCGGTGGCAGCTGCGTCGCGGCCATTTCGAAGACATCAACCTCACGCGGTTGACGACGTCCGGCTCGGCCGGCACGCCGCCATGTCGCTCGACGGCCGCTACGTCGCGCATGTCATGGGTCAAGGACGGCAAGCAGAGTCTCTGGCTGCGCCAGATCGCGACGACGAGCAACGTCGAGGTCGTGCCGGCGGAAGAGGTCCGCTACGTCGGCGTCACGTTCTCGCCCGACGGCAACCACATCTACTACTCCACCTACGCGCGCGGACAGAACCTCGGCATCCTCTTTCAGATCGGCGTCCTCGGCGGCGGCGCCCGCGTCGTCCTCGAGGACGTCGACACCGCAGTCACGTTCTCGCCCGATGGACGGCAGTTTGCTTTCATCCGCGGATATCCAGACGAAGCCAAGAGCGCCGTCATCGTCGCCAACGCGGACGGCTCGGGCGCACGCGAGCTGATCGTTCGCAACCGGCCGCTGTCGTTTCCCCTGGCAGGGCTCGCCTGGTCGCCGGATGGCAAGACGATCGCGGTCACTGGTGACCACGCCGACGAGTTGCGCGCGCAGGTCGTCATGGTCGACGTCGCGGCCGGCACCGAGACGCTGCTGCCGATCCCGAATGGCGCGCGGCGTCTCGCCTGGCATGGCTGCGCGACGGCACTGGCCTGCTCGTCAACGCGCAGGAATCGGCCGGCGAGTCGTCCAACCAGATTTTTCTCGTCAGCTATCCGTCCGGCAATTCGAGGCGTCTGACCAACGACCTGTCCAGTTATTCGGGCCTTGGTGTGTCGCCGGATGGGAAATCATTCGTGGCGATCCGCAACGAACGGCGCTCCGCGATCTGGACCATGCCGATGACCGATGCGGCGAAGGCCGCACCGATCACCGTAGAGGCGTCCGCCGACGAAGGCACCAGCGGCGTCGCCTGGGCGCCGGACGGACGGAACGTCTACACCACCGAGGCGAGCGGCAATCCCGACATCTGGATCATGAATGCGGACGGCACGCGGCGCGTGCAGTTGACCTCGACACCGGGGCTCGACCTGTTTCCACGCGTCACGCGGGACGGCCGCTTCATCGTCTTCGTCTCGGACCGCGACGGCAGCGAGCGGGCGTGGCGGATGGCGCTCGACGGCAGCGCCGCGAAGCGCATCACGTCAGAGCCGATCGGCCGGCATCGCGTCGCTCTCTCGAACGACGACCGGTGGGTCTACTACGACACCACGCGCGGCGAATCACGCCGCGTCTCGATCGATGGTGGCGAGGGGGAACCAACCTTCGCGGCCGACATGGTGGCGAAGCTGAGCGAACCAGTGCCGCGCGGTTTTCACGAGGCGTGGCCCTCGCCGGATGGCGTCTTCATTGCCGGCCACTTCCAGACCGCCGGCGGCGAACGGATGCTGCTCGTGCCCACTGCGGGAGGGTCGCTGCGCAAGCTCGAGACGATGCCGCCAAACGCGACGTGGACGCCGGACGGCCGCTCGCTGGTGTTCTTTTCGGGCCGCGGTGGCACCTTCAATATGCTCCGACAGCCGCTTGCCGGGGGGCCCGCCACACCGATCACGCAGTTCACCTCCGAGCAGATCTTCGCTTACGCGCTCTCACCCGATCAGAAGCAGCTGGCCGTGGTCCGCGGCCGCGTGAGCTCGGACGTCGTCCTCGTCTCGTCGGTCGAGAAACAGTAGGCCGCGCCGGCGTCGGCTCGCCCTTTGGTATCAAGCACTTAGCGTAAAGTTGAGTGTCCCCGTTTTCTCAGGCTTCCGCTGCGTTGGCGCGAGCGCGGTCAGGAGTGACTCATCAGACTGCCAGGTCAGACCGTGCTGACGTGGTCGATGCCGCCGGAGCGGAACCACCGGTAACCGAATGGCTCGAGCTCGATCCGGTGGCGGCCGCGTTTGTCCGGCGTGCTGTCGTGCGAGGCGAGAAGATCCACCATGGTCTGGCCCGACGCGCCATCGCTGATCCGAACCACACGCGGCTCGTCGGCGAAGTTGTGCAGCGTCGTCAATCGGCTGCCCTTCCATGAGTAATGGATCGCTAACACGCCGTCGGCGGACGTCTTCAGGATCTTCCAGTCGCCCCAGCTGATCTCCGGGCACTCGCGGCGCATGCGGATCTTACGCTCCATCCAGTTCAGGAGCGAATGCGGGTCGCGTCTCTGGGCCTCCACATTGACCTTCTCGAATCCATACCAGGGGTCCTTGATGACCGGGACGCGCGAGCGCGGCCCGGCGGTGAACCCGCCGAGGGGGTCAGCCGACCACTGCATCGCGGTGCGGGCACACTCGCGCTCCGGCAACGACAGATCGTCGCCCATACCGATCTCGTCGCCGTAACCAAGCATCGGCGTCCCCGGCAGGGTGAAGACCAGGCTGTAGGCCAGTTCGAGCCGGCGGCGATCGTTACCGAGCATCGGCGCGAGGCGGCGGCGGATCCCGCGGTTGTACAACTGCATCGACTTCTCGGGACCGAACGCCGCGAACACCTTCTGCCGCTGCGCCTCGGTCAAGCGTCCGAGATCGAGCTCGTCGTGACTGCGCAGGAAGTTGACCCACTGCGCCGCGTGCGGCCGCCAGTAGGTATCCTCGAGCGCCTTCACGAGTGGACGGATGTCAGCGGTTGCCATCGCGTAGAAGAGGCGCTGATTGACCGGAAAGTTCAGCATCATCTGCAGACGATCGCCGGCCTCGCCGAAGTAGTGCATGTTCTCGTCCGGGACGACGTTCGCTTCGGCCAGCAGAATCGCGTCACCGCGCCGCCACTGCAGGAAGTCGCGCATCTCGTGGAGCAGCTCGTAGTCCTTGACCGGCTTCACGCCTGCGCCCTTGCGCTCGATCAGGAACGGCACGGCGTCCATGCGAAAGCCGGACACGCCGAGTTCCAGCCAGAACCCCATGATGCGACGGATCTCTTCGCGCACTCCTGGATGATGTGTATTGAGATCCGCCTGGTGGTCGTAGAACCGATGAAAGTAGTACTCGCCGGCAACCTCGTCATACGTCCATGTCGTCTTCTGCACGCCAGGAAAGACCATCCCCTCGTCATGATCGGCAGGCCGCTTCTTCGACCACACGTACCAATCGCGGAACGGGGACTTTGGATCCTTGCGGGCGGCGCGGAACCACGGATGGTTGATGGACGTGTGATTGACGACCAGGTCCACGATCACGCGCATGCCGAGCTGCTTCGCGTGATTCATGAATTCGACGTAGTCGCCGAGGGTGCCGTACTTCGGATCCACGCCGTAGAACTCCGCAACGTCGTAGCCGTTGTCGCGGTCGGGAGATGGATAGAACGGCTGCAGCCACACGCACGTGACGCCAAGGCCCGCCAGATAGTCGAGCCGGCTGGTGAGTCCGGCGAAATCGCCGATCCCGTCGCCGTTGCCATCGAGGTACTTCTCAACGCTGAGGCAGTAGATAATCGCGTTCTTGTACCAGAGATCGTTGATCATGGGCCTGGCGTGAGCAATTGCTATACCGCTCAGGCAGTCGGCTGGCCGTTCTTTTCGGGTTCGGCAAGCCCCTTGCTAGCTGCCGGGACACCGCGCCGGCTGAAGCGTGGATTTGCCTGATGCCGAATCGCAAAGCGCCGTCATCGTTGCTGCTTCTCGCGGGAATCCTCGTCACCGGGTGTTCCGGTGTGCAGTCCACGCTCGCTCCGTCGGGGCAGGACGCCGACCGGATCGCATCCCTCTTCTGGTGGATGACCGGCGGCGCGGCGGTCGTGTGGGTGTTCGTGATTGCGCTCGCTGTGTATTACGCGCGTCATTCGAGCGGAACACGCAACCAGCGTCGCGATCGCTGGCTGATCCTCGGAGGTGGCGTCGCGTTCCCCACTGTAACCCTGACCATCCTCCTGATCTACGGGCTCGCCATGATCCCCGAGACTGTCGCACGGGCGCCCGAGGGCAGCCTTCAGATTGCGGTGTCGGGCGAACAGTGGTGGTGGCGCGTCCGCTACTTCCGTCCCGGCGGGCAGGAGGTCGTGCTCGCCAACGAGGTGCGGCTGCCGGTCGGGGAACCGGTGCAGTTCCGGCTCGATAGCGACAACGTGATTCACTCGTTCTGGATTCCGTCGCTGGCCGGCAAGATGGACATGATCCCCGGGCGCGTGACGTACCTGACGGTCCGCCCGACCGCGACCGGCATCTTCCGCGGCGCCTGCGCCGAATACTGCGGCACCTCGCATGCGCTGATGGCCTTTTACGTCGAGGTCATGGAGAAGGCAGCATTCGACGCCTGGCTGGATCACCAGGCGAGACCGGCGGTGGTCCAGGCCCAGGATGCCGCGCCTGACGCAGCCCGCGGCGGCGAACTCTTCGCGTCGAACGGCTGCGGCGCCTGCCATACCGTGCGAGGTACCGCGGCGCGCGGGGAGATCGGTCCGGACCTGACGCACGTCGGCGGACGACTGAGCCTCGGCGCCGGCATCCTCGAAATGCGTCCCGACAAACTGCGTGACTGGCTGGCCCGAACCGCGCACATCAAACCGGGCGTGCACATGCCCGAGTTCAACATGCTTCCCGACGCCGATCTCCAGGCCCTGGCTGCGTATCTCCACGGACTCAAGTGACGACACATCCAACAACGACCCCGGGCGATCCCGAGCCGCTGCGGGATCGACCCTCGGACGAGGTGCAACGCGGCCAGGAAGAACGGTTGTCGGAGGCGTGGCGAACGCCAACCGGCTGGCGCTACTGGTCGGCAGTGAACAACTCGGAAGTCGGCTTGTGGTATACCGCCACCACCTTCTTCTTCCTGCTGTTCGGCGGCGTGCTCGCGCTGATGATGCGCGTGCAGCTCGCGGTACCCGACAACGACGCGCTGTCGGCGGAACTCTACAACCAGGCCTTCACGGTTCATGGCTCGGTGATGATGTTCCTGTTCGCGATCCCGGTCTTCGAAGCGATCGCCGTCATGTTCCTGCCGCAGATGCTCGGTGCACGGGACCTGCCGTTCCCGCGGCTCTCGGCGTTCGGGTTCTGGGCCTTTCTCATTGGCGGGATCTTCCTGTCGGGATCGATCTTCTTCGGGGCCGCCCCGCGCGGCGGCTGGTTCATGTATCCGCCGCTGACATCCAGCTATCAGAGCGGCATCGGTCCCGACATCTGGCTGCTCGGGTTCTCGTTCATCGAGGTGGCGGCGATCGCGGCCGCGGTGGAGATGATCATCGGGACGCTGAAATGCCGTCCGCCCGGCATGCGCCTGAACCTGATGCCGCTGTACGCGTGGTACATCCTGGTGGCGTCGGCGATGATCCTTTTCGCCTTCCCGCCACTCATCGCGGGATCGCTCCTGCTCGAGGTCGAACGGGCCTTTCACTGGCCGTTCTTCGATCCAGCCGGAGGCGGCGATCCGCTGCTGTGGCAGCACCTGTTCTGGCTGTTCGGCCATCCGGAGGTCTACATCATCTTTCTTCCGTCGGTAGCGATCATCGCGATGATCGTGCCGACATTCGCACGCACACCGATCGTCGGCTACACGTGGATCGTGCTCGCGGCGATCGGCACCGGCTTCCTCAGCTTTGGACTGTGGGTGCACCACATGTTCACGACCGGGCTGCCCGGCATTTCGCTCGGATTCTTCTCGGCCGCCTCCGAGGCGATCGGCGTTCCCACCGGCGTGCAGGTCTTCTGCTTCATCGCGACAATTGCCGCCGGGCGGATCACCCGGTCGGTGCCGATGCTGTTCACGTTCGGCAGCCTGGTCATCTTCGTCCTCGGCGGACTGACCGGCGTCATGGTCGCGATCGTGCCGTTCGACTTCCAGGCGCACGACACCTTCTTCGTCGTCGGGCACTTCCATTACGTCCTGATCGGCGGCGCGCTCTTTCCAATCTTCGCCGGCTGCTACTACTTCTACCCGCTCGTCAACGGCAAGGCACTCTCGGAGCGTCTCGGCCGGATCGGGTTCTGGATCGCCTTCATCGGCTTCAACATCGCGTTCCTGCCGATGCACCTCACCGGTCTGCGCGGGATGCCGCGACGCGTGTTCACGTATCCGGCCAACATCGGTCTCGATCTGCTCAACCTGACGTCCACGATCGGCGCCTTCATCCTCGCCACCGGTGTGGCGGTGATCTTCTGGGATCTCCTGCGGCCGAAAGGCAAGCAGCCCAACTCGCCTCGCAATCCGTGGAACGCCGGCACGCTCGAGTGGCTGCAGGAGATGCCAGGGCGGTCGTGGGGGATCCGCAGCATCCCCGAGATAGACAGCCGATACCCGCTGTGGGACCAGCCCAACCTCGAGCGTGACGTCGACGAGGGGCGCTTCTACCTTCCTGACGCCGAGGAACTGAAGCGCGAAACGATCGTGACATCCGTCATCGACGCCAAGCCCGAGGCGTGCGTACGGCTGCCCGGACCCTCATGGGTGCCGCTGCTCGCGGCGCTCGGAATCGGCGGGTTCTTCGTGCTCGGCACCTATCACCTCTGGATGATGGCGCTCGGCAGCCTGATCCTCGGTACCGGCATCATCATCTACTGGCTCTGGACCGGCACGGCCATCATCCCGGAGAAGCCCAGGAAGGACGTCGGGCTCGGACTGACGCTACCGCTTTACATGTCCGGGCCGAGCTCGCCCGGCTGGTGGGCGATGTTCATCACGATGCTCGCCCTGACGACGGCGTTCGTCAGTCTCGTGTTCGCCTACTACTTCTTCTGGACGATCCACGACGACTTCCCTCCCGATCCTTCAGTCGGCCCAGGCGCGTTCTGGCCTGTCGTTGGTGGCGCGTTGATCCTGGGTACCTGGGGACTTACGCTCCTCGCCCGCCGTTTCAACCGCGCGGATCGCGGCGGTGCCTTCCAGCTCTGTGCCGGCCTCGCGATCCTGATGGCTGCCGCAGGCGCGGCGGCGCTGCTCGCTGGACCCTACTTCGCGGACATGGATCCCCAGAAGCACGTCTACCAGGCGACGGTGTGGCTGCTCCTCATCTGGTGCGCGGCGCATGCCGCACTCGGGATCATCATGAACGCGTACTGCATGGCGCGCCGGATGGCCGGACGCATGACCGCCGAGTACGACTCGGACATCTCGAACGTCGCGCTGTACTGGCACTTCGCCCTGCTTATGACGCTCGTGACGGTCGCAACAGTTGCGGGCTTTCCGCTGGTGACGTGATGAGAGCGATGGACAACGTCGTCTCGGAACGGCAGGCAAGCATCTGGATGCTGACGGTCTCGCCAACCATCTGGGCGGCGCACTTCGGTGTGTGCTACGTCACCGGTGCGATCTGGTGTGCCAAGGCGCCGGCCGCCATCGCGCCGCTCGGAGGGATACGGACGGCCGTCTTCGTCGTCACGCTGCTCGCACTCGCCGGGATCGCGGTTGCCGGCTGGTGGGGTTACCGCGCACACTCGTACCGCGACGCCAGCGGGCCGCACGACGATGACACGCCGGAAGATCGGCACCGGTTCATGGGGTTTGCGACGCTGCTGCTTTCCGGTTTGAGCGCGCTCGCCGTCATCTACGCGGCGCTTGTCGTCGTGTTCGTCAGGACGTGCGAGTGATGCCGCGCCTCACGCTCGTCGCCGGACTCGCGGTGCTCGCCGCAGCGTGGCTCGGGCCGTTGCCGGCGCTGGCGCCGCGTTACTTCAGCGCGCACATGACCATGCACATGGCCGTGGTGGCGATTGCGGCGCCGCTCATCGCCCTGGGCGTATCGGGTGGACGACTCGATCTCACGTATCGCTATCCCGCGCTCTTCAGTCCGATCCCGGCATCGCTGCTCGAACTGCTCGTCGTCTGGGCGTGGCACGCGCCCGCGCTGCACCACGCGGCGCGCAGCTCGGTCACCGGCCTGGTCCTCGAGCAGGGTGCGTTCCTGTTGTCCGGACTCCTCGTCTGGCTGGCGGCTTTTGGATCCGAGTCGGCACGCTCCGGCATCCGCGCCGGCGCGGGCGTCGTCGCGCTGCTGCTCACGTCCATGCACATGACGTTGCTCGGTGCACTCCTCGCGCTCGCTCCGCGCGCGCTCTACACCCACGGTGCGGCTCACGGAGGGCGTTCACCGCTCGACGAGCAGCACCTTGGCGGTGCGATTATGCTCGCCGTCGGCGGCGCGTCGTACCTCGCCGGCGGGCTGTGGCTGTCGGTGCGTCTGCTCCGGCAGCAGCATGCCGCGCGCGGCGGAGAGCCAGCATGACCGACTTGCGCACACGCGCGGTTGCGTACCTCAAACAACTCGCCGTCGCGGCGGTGGTGCTCATCGTCCTCGGCGCCCTCGGCGGATTCTTCGTGATGCTCTCGGGCATCGTCCCGATCAAGGCGAGCAGCGGGCACTGGGCGATCACCAAGGCGATCCTCGATGCCGCGAAGCGGCGCTCGGTCGCCACTCACACGCTCGGCATGAAGGTTCCACCGCTCGACCGGCCCGGCATGGTGATCATCGGTGGCGGTCAATACGGCTTCGCGTGCGAAGCATGCCACGGCAGTCCTGCGGTCAAGCAACCTCGTGTGGCCGCGCAGATGACGCCGCGTCCGCCGGACCTTCGCGACGTCGCGCTCACCTACACTCCCGACGAACTCTTCTACATCGTCAAGCACGGCATCAAGTTCACCGGCATGCCCGCCTGGCCCTCGCGTCAGCGTGCCGACGAGGTGTGGAGCATGGTCGCGTTTCTGCGCGAGTTGCCGTCGATGGACGCGAAGCGCTACGAGGACCTTACCGGACGTGCGATAGCGCAGGACGACCGGCTGCCGATGGAAGACATGCTCGGTCCGGCAGCTGACGTGCGCCCCGCGATCACGCAGAACTGCGCGCGGTGTCACGGGGTCGACGGGCGCGGCCGCGGCCCCGGTGCGCTGCCCAAGCTTGCCGGTCAACGCTGGGAATACATCGCCGGATCGCTGGCGGCGTATGCGAGGGGCGAGCGACACAGCGGCATCATGGAACCTGTTGCCGCGAACCTCGGCACCGACGAGATGCAGGCGATCGCGCGCTACTACGCAGGGCTCCCGCGCGGCGACGATGCGCCGGGCACGGTGGACACACGATTGATCCAGGAGGGCCGGGAGATCGCGGAACGTGGAGTGCCCGGGCGGCTGATCCCCGCCTGCACCGAGTGCCATGGCCCCGGGACTGAACGAAATCCCAACTACCCGCGCCTGGCCGGCCAGCATGCCGACTACATCGCTCAGCAGTTGGGCTTGTTCAAAGGGGATCGTCGCGGCGGCACGGCATATCGCAAGATCATGCTGAAGATCGCCGGACAGCTGACTGAAGAGCAGGTCAAAGCCGTCGCAGCCTACTACGAGTCATTAAGGGAGCTGCGCGAGCGCTGATCCACCTCCGGGCGCTAGGGCTGCAGCGGGCACCCGCGTTGCAGTCTCACTGCGAGGAGCACTTGCGTTGATGAATACCGACCGTACCGGTGGATCTGCGAGTGAGCTTGGTGAGGTCACGCCTGCCCCGCCGTGGGACTACAACCCCTCCGCCTGGAGTCAGCGCATCCCTATCTGCGCGCTCGCGGTCGTCGGGTTCCTGATCTCGACCTACATGGCGCTCTATCAGTGGCGCCTCGTCGACGGCGTGTGGGATCCGGTCTTCGGTGATCAGACGCAGCAGGTGCTGGACTCTAGTGTCTCGCATCTCATGCAGCGGTGGATCGGCATCCCTGACGCGGCGCTGGGTGCGGTCGCATATCTCGGCGACGCGGTATTGGGCCTCGCTGGTTCGACGCAACGCTGGCGGCATCGGCCGTGGCTCGTCGTCCTGTTCGGGATCGATGTCATTCCGCTCGGTGGCGTCAGCGCCATCCTGGTCATCATCCAGGCGACGGTACTCGGTCAGTGGTGCTTCCTCTGTCTCGTCACGGCTGCGATCTCACTCGTCCTGGTCTACTGGGCCTACGACGAGGTGTGGTCGAGCATCACGTACCTGCGGCGTGTCTGGCAGCGCACGCACGATCGGTCCGTTCTCTGGACGGTGTTCTGGGG
>JACDDJ010000616.1 GCA_013817065.1 Acidobacteriota bacterium | reverse complement strand
CATCGCTGCACCCGCCGTTTGGGCGCAGGAGCGCCCGGCGGAGTTCCAGACGTACATGCGCCCGGGGTTGACCTTCACGCCGGGGATCAGCATGGCGGGCGAGTGGGATTCGAACGTGGCGGTGGCGGCCCCCCTGGGTCGGGCGGCGTCCGATCGCCTCTTCATCTTCGAGCCGTTTGGTCAGCTCGAGCTGGTGTCGCCACGAACACAACTGGTGGCTGGCTACAAGGGGTTCATGCGGCGCTACGTTGAGGCGGAAGCGCTCAACGGCTACGACCAGCGTGGGTACCTTTCGCTCCGCCGGCTTGCGACGCGACGTCTCACGATTTTTGCGAACAATGAGTACGCGGATGTGCCGACGACCGATGAACTGGAGCTGAATGGTCTGCCGTTCACGCGCATTGGATCCAAGTCGAATCGGTTCGCGGGCGGTGTCGAGGCGCGGCTCGCCAAATACACCGACTTGCATGTGCGGTACGAGAACACATGGGTGAAGTTCGACCGCCCGGAGACGTTCCTCAGCGACGGCTGGATCAACTCGCTCCGCACCGATCTGCGGCGCCGCCTCAGCGAACGGTTGTCGGTGGGCGCGGAGTACGGCGTGCGTAAGGCGGACGTCGAAGAAGGATTGCGGACCATCTGGTTCCAGGATTTCGGTGGCCTTGTGTCTTACGCCTTGGGTCCACAAACCAGTCTCGTGGTGTCCGGCGGCTACTCGCTCCTGAACGACAACCGCATTGACGGCGACCGGCGCGGTCCTTACGTGCGCGGCGAGATCGCACACAGCCTTGAGCGGGCGACGATTGGCGCTTCCTTCGAGAAGTCGTTCGTGCCCACGTTCGGCTTTGGTGGCTCGAGCGAAAATCAGGAACTGCAGGGGTACATTCACATGCCCCTCAACCGTAACCGGCTGTATATCCAGACGAGCGCGGTCTGGAGACGCAGTAATCCCCTGCTGGTTGAGCAGGAGGTGGAGCTCGACACGATCCAGACGAACAACACGCTGGGCTACGCCGTCGCCCGCTGGCTCCGACTCGAAGCGTTCCACCTGTTCACGCGCCAGGACTCACGTATTGCCGGCGGCGAGATCAATCGCCAGCGCGCCGGTCTGCAGCTCGTAGTCTCACAACCCATGAGGATCCGCTGATGGAAGAACGAAGCTTTCACCCACTCGACTATGTCTCCGTGTTGCGTCGCCGGAAGTGGTGGCTGATCACACCGCTCCTGGTTGCGCTCGTTGCCGGCGTGATCGCGGTCTTCGTGCTGCCGAAGGAATACAAATCGGAGTCGACGATCGGTGTCGCGGCGCCAACGCTGTCGCCCGAGATCCTCAAGAGTGTCAGTTCGCTGGATGCCACCGAGAGGCAGCGGGCCATCTCGCAGCACCTGCTCGGCAACGCCGTGCTCGAGCGAGTGGTCCGCGAAGAGCAGATCGACCCCTCGAAGCCGACCGAGGAGGTCGCCGCCTGGCTGCGCAAGCGCATCTCGCCGTTCGTTCCCACGCCGATCGGCGTGTCGTCACGCGCCGGTGATCGTGGCGTCGACACCATCGTGCTGGGCGTCACACTGAACGACAGCGACGCGACGCAGCGAATCGCCGACCGCCTCGCTTACGTCTTCGTCGAAGAGAACTCCAAGCGGAACACCGAGCGGGCGGAGAACACCGTGGAGGTGCTCTCCAACCAGCTGCGCGAAAGCCAGCAGCGGCTGACACAGATCGAAGATCAGCTGCGCGCGAAGAAGGAACGCTACGTGGGGCGGCTGCCCGACCAGGTCGACGCCAACTTGCAGACTGCCAACGGCCTCCGAAACCAGCTGGAGTCGATCTCGACGCAGCTGAGCATGGAGAGTAATCAGCTGCTCCTGCTCGAGACCCAGCTGCAGCAGATGCGACAGGGAAGCGGCGCCGCGCCTGCGACGTCCAGTGCGGCTGCTGCGATCCAGCTCGCGCAGATGCGCATCAACTCGCTCAACCAGCAGTTGACCACCGCGCAGTCGGCCGGCTACACGGACAAGCACCCGGAGATCATCAACCTGAAGGCCGAGATCGCACAGGCGAAGAACGAGCTCGCCGATGCCAAGCAGGATGGCCCCGGCGGAACGGACCTGCTCCGCGCCGACCCGCTCTACAACCAGAAGGTCGCCGAGCGCGACGCCCTGAAGGCACGGCTCGCCTCGCTCCGCGTGGCGGAGAGCAACGTGCGCGGCCAGATTACGTCCTACCAGAGCCGCGTCGAAGCGGCGCCGATGGTCGAGCAGGAACTCGCCGGAATCACGCGTGAACACGCCCTCGAGAACACGCGCTACAACGACCTCAAGGCGAAGTACGACCTCGCGCTGCTCAACGGCGACATTCAGCGCAAGCAGGGAGGCGAGCGATTCAACGTGATGTATTCAGCGTCCAGGCCCGTCCTCGTCAGCGCGACGCCGGTGAAGATCATGCTGATGGCGCTGGCCGCTGGTCTGATGCTCGGCGCCGCGCTGCTGGTCGGACGCGAATTCGTGGACCGCTCCGTGCACGACGCCCGTTCACTGCAGAGCGAGTTCGAGCTTCCGGTGCTCGGGGAGATCCCGACCATCCATGGTGCGGCATAAGCCGCGGTTAGAGACGAGGACGACATGAGCCGCATCCAAGACATTCTGAGCAAGGCCGAGCGGGATGGGACCGCCCACCGCACTCTCGCGCTGTCGGAGAACCCTGCGATCGCCGCGTCGGTGGCGCCGCCGCCGGTCGCGCCGGCGCCACGCCAGCCAAGTCGAGCTTGTAATCGCGCGGGTCACTCGGCATGCGAACAGGATCTAAATGGTCGTGCACGATTCAGCGCTACCTCTCCACACGCCGGGGCAGAGCGACGCGAGGTGACGAGCGGAGCGCCGCCCCGGAACCTTGCGTCGCTCGGGGGCATCCGGGGCGACGCGGGCTCGTTACCCTCGCCCTCTTTGCCCCGGCGTGTCGGCGACGGTATCGGAGGTGGCGCGGGCACAGAGCGGGGGAGCGCTTCGCTTGCGAAACCGCAAGCGTCCGACCGGCGTGCGCGTCGCGTCCGCGCTCGGGCTGCGGCGCTGAGCGAGTAGGAACGCGCGCGGTCAGTCCTTCACGCTCAGACGACTCGGCAGCTCGGCCCGCGTGACGGTCGATTGCTCGCCCGTCGCGAGGTCCTTCAGCACCACCGTCCCGGCGGCCAGCTCGTTCTCGCCCACGACCACACAATACGCCGCGCGCTCGCGGTCGGCGACCTTGAACTGCGCCTTTACCGACCGCCCCGACACG
>JACDDJ010000615.1:1743-3284 GCA_013817065.1 Acidobacteriota bacterium | reverse complement strand
CCGCAGCACCCCGTAGCACCCCGCAGCACCCAGTAGCACCCGCGTTACGCGACCCGGTTTCTTCCTGCGGCCTTCGCTGCGTAGAGGCGCCGATCTGCTTCCGCGAACATCGCGTCGAACGAGTAGTCCTTGCCGAGCGCTGAGACGCCGATCGATGCCGTGACGCCATCGATGCCTGAGAGCGGCATCTGTTCGACTGCAAGACGAAGCCGCTCCGCCAGCTTGCGCGCCTGCTCCGGGGTGACGCCCGGCAGGACGATCAGGAATTCCTCGCCACCCCAGCGGACCAGGATGTCGTAGGCGCGGACGGTGCGGCGCAGCAGTTCGCTGATCTCCCGGAGCACGTAGTCGCCAGCCTGGTGCCCGGACGTGTCGTTCACGTTCTTGAAGTGATCGATGTCGAGGAGCAGACAGCTGAGCGCCGTGCTCTGACGACGGGCGCGCGAGATCTCGGCGGAGATGTCGCGTTCGCCGCCGCGGCGGTTGGCGAGCCCGGTCAGAGGATCAGCCGATGCGAGCCGTTCGAGACTATCGAGTTCCGATGTCGCGGGAGCGACCGCAGCCACCGACTCAGAGCTTGAATCATGCGCCGCCAGGTCGCTCGCGAGATCGCGGCCGAGGGCATCGAGCGCATCCAGTTCGGCAGCGCCCATCTGCAGGATCTTCGTGTCCATCACGCAGAGCGTGCCGGATACGTTGCCGCGGGACGGGAGTGGCGTCGCGGCAAAGCCCTGGATCAACGGCAGCCCGCCGGGAGCAATCTCCGCGAGGGCAGGGTGGCCGGCGACGTTCGGAAGAATCAACGGATCGGTCCCGTCAGCGATCTGGCGCAGGAAGCCAAGCGCCGGCGTGGCGCTCGGAGTGCCGGAGCCGTCCGAGACAGCGAAGTAGCCGCGCACGTACTCGTGGTGCTGCACCTTGACGTAAGCGATCGTCACCGCGAGCCGGAACCGGCGTGACGCCGCCAGGATCGCTTTTTCGATCACGTCCTCTATAGAGTGGCCGCCGTCGTGGAGCGGCGCCGGCGCCTGGAGAGGGGCAGATACGGACGGCTGACGCCGTTGCGGATTCAGCTCGTTCAGCGCGGCATCCACCGCCTCGCGCAGGGCCACCCGGTCGACATCGGCCGGCAACACCCTCGAGATATCGAGCGGCTCTGCCATTCGGCGGGCCGCAGCCCGCATGGTCGCATGCCCCGAGACGACCACCACGGCGGTGTCGGACGCCTTGGCGGTCTGCCGGAGCTGGGTGAGCAGCTCGAAGCCGTCAACTTTGGGCAATGACAGGTCGAGCACCAGGAGGAGCGGCTGGCCACGCCTGGCGAGCTCCTGCTGGGCCTCGTGGCCGTCACGGGCCAGAACGGTCTCATACTCAGCGGCGTCGATGGCGGCTCGGTACGCGGTTGCCCGTGTAACGTTTGGCATCGCAATGAGGATGTAATTTCCTCTCGCCACTGTCGGCCGCCCGTCACGCTGTCCCGAAAAATTAGTCATAGATGTCGGTCGAACGACGGGGTTGTATTAGATACCTCGAGCGTAACG
>JACDDJ010000615.1:0-1733 GCA_013817065.1 Acidobacteriota bacterium | reverse complement strand
CTTCCTGACACAGAAGTATTGCCCCTGAGACAGGAGCTAATCACTACCCAAAACGGTCACCAGCTAAAAAACACTTCTGTCATGGGGTTATAGGCGTGATGAGGTGGGTTTGGTGTTGATCGAAAAGGACACTATTTTGGCTCCGATTTGACACAGATGGGCTATCCGCAGTATAAATGCGCTCCCCCCAACAACTCAGCCTGAACCGCGCCATGTAACTCACAGGGCGGAGCTGTACCTTGACCTCCAATTTCTCTCCAATGCGTATCAATCGCGGACAGTTACTGCCGGTGGCCCTTTTGGCCTGCGTGGCAAGCTCGTGCGCCGATGCGGCAGCCGAGCGCGACGCCAAGACTAGGATTCAGCCGACCTACGACGCCGCCAGCGGACGGCTGAAGAAGCTCGATTACGACTCCAACAAGAACGGCAAACCTGATACCTGGGCCTACATGGACGGATCCCGGCTGATCCGGCTCGAAGCCGACGAGAACGAGGACGGCAAGATCGATCGGTGGGAGTACTACCCGGCGACCGCGCCTGTCGGCGCAGGAGCCGGCGCGCCAAAACAGTCCCCCGAACGAATCGAGCGCGCCACCCGCCTCGACGGACAGGTCTCTCGACGGGAGTTCTTCGAGGGCGCCCAGATGGTGCGGGTCGAAGAGGACACCGACGCAAACGGCGCAACAGATAAGTGGGAAACCTACAGCGACGGTGCCCTCACCGTTGTCGCGCTCGACACCTCCGGCAAAGGCAAGGCTGACCGGCGCCTGATCTACCGGCCTGACGGATCGCTCGATCACGTCGAGGCCGACTCGGACGGCTCCGGCAATTTCCAGCGGGTGAAGCCATGAGCAGAGTGCAGACGATGCCGATGGCGCTGCTGGCGGCCGGCGGCGCCACCGGCGCGGACGTGATGGGGGTGCTGCGCGAACTGGGGTTCGACGCGGTGCCGATCGACGGTAAGGATTCGATCAACGACTTCGGCGAGCCGGTCTCGCTCTGTCTCGTGGACCTGTGCGAGAACGGCAACGCCTTGCGGATTGCGCGCGCGGTGCGGAGTCAGCACCCCGCCGCAATCATCATTGGTGTCGCCGACCCGTCGCGGCCGCATGCGGCGGCCGAGGCGATCCGCGCGGGGGTCTTCGACGTCCTGCCGCGTCCACCATCAGCGCGTGATCTCCAGGCCCTGATTGCGAACGCCCAGGAGCAGGCCGCGATTGCGGCGGCTGCAATGCCGGTACGCATCGGTGAGTTGCCCGCTTACGGCGTCGTCGGGACGTCAGCGGCGATGCGGCCCGTTATGGAACTGGTGCAGCGCTCGGCCGCGGGTCAGTGCGGCATATTGATCTGCGGTGAGCGGGGCAGCGGACGCGAGATGATCGCCCGCGCCATCCACGCGCACAGCGCCCACCGTGACTCTCCCTTCGTGACCTTGGACTGCTCGGCCTCGGAACCGGAGGACGTCGAGCTCCAGCTGTTTGGCGTGCTGGTCAAGCGAGGGAGCAACGCGCCCGAGCGCCGCAGCCTCGAGCGAGTGCGCGGCAACAGTCGGCTGCAGGAATCGGCCGGTGGTTACCTGCTCCTCGAGAACGTTGCCGAGCTCTCGGCCCGCGCGCAGGCACGCCTGGTGCGCGTGCTGCGCGATCGCGAAATCTTCAACGAGGAGGTTCGCGAGCGTGTCGGACTGGCCGTCCGCGTTCTGGCGTCCGCGGATGCGTCCATCACCACGGCTC
>JACDDJ010000614.1 GCA_013817065.1 Acidobacteriota bacterium | reverse complement strand
ACATGCGATCCCGCCACATCGAAGCAGAGCGCCACCTCGTACCTCTTGGAATCCTCGAACGGTGGAATGACCACCAGGGTCGAGCCGAACAACTGGAACAGCTCCTCGAAGCTCTCGGGACGTGGACACGATGGGCTCGCGGTGACGACGTGTCGAGCGAGCAGCTCAGGGACAGCGCAGTCACCGTCGACACGCACGCGCGGACCTCCAATCAGATCAATGTTCGACATGTCGCCGAAGCGGTCCGCCTGTGGGCTGTCAACGCCGGCGTCGAATGGACTCACCCGAGCACAATCGAGCACCACAGACCAGCCGTCCTCCGACACAGCGGGCCGGATCTCGGGCTCGGCCGGTGACGTGGCCGCGGGCGTCGCCCGCTCCGAACCTCAGGGCTCACAGGCGCGCACGTGCGCGATGTTTGGTGCTCGGCTGCGCGATCTCTTGGTCAGTTGCGGCCAGCCCTCGGATGCATGGCTGGCGGCATGACAAGTTCCGGGATCCATCCCTGACTTGTAAGGTCGTTGGCCGAGCGACGTTGGACGTCGTTTCCGCCGCAGATTACCGGCGCTGGCCGCTGACCACGGCAGTGCTGAAACGACGAGAGTCATAGGGGGTGCCGTGGCACGTAGGCGCGGGTTCTTCGCTGAGCTTCAGCATCAAGCGCAGGTCGCTGAGAAGCGCCGCCAGCAGGAAGCACAAGCGGCCGCTCGTGCGCAGTCGGCTGCGATCCGTCACGCACAGCAGGCGCACCAACAGGCCGAACGGGCTCAGGCAGCTGCATCTCGCGCTAGTGCCGCTGAGCAGAAGGCGGCCGAGCGTGAGGCACGCCGCCTGCACGAGGAAGCGATGCTCGCCGAGGTGGAGTCGAAGAACGCCCAGTTGGCGGCCCTGTACGACCAGATCGACAACCTGCTCGCGGCGTCGCTTGAGCTCGATGACTATGTCGATCTCGGACAGCTTCGCCAATCAGTCGAACATCCACCGTTCGACCGTCCCGATCTGGAACGTCCGACGCTTCCACCACCACCAATTGTGGCGCCACCCGAACCGGTGTACGTCGCCCCTCAGGGTGCACCGAAAGGGCTGGGCGGGGTGTTCGGCGGCAGGAAGAAGTACGCACAGCTAGTCGCCGAGACTGAAGCGGCGCACGCCGCCGAGTACCACGAGTGGCGGGAGCAGGTCGCCGAGATACCGGCCTCTCAGCTCCGGCAGCAGCAAGCGCATGAGAAGACTGAGCAACGGCGGCTAGCTGAGCTCGCTGAGGCGCGTCGACAGTACGAAGCTCGATGCGCGGAGCGGGAGGCGGCGGTTCGACAAGTCAACGATGATCTGGAAGAGCTGATTCGTGGACTCGCCTACAACACTGAGGACGCCGTCCAGGAATATGTCGAGATCGTGCTGGACAACTCGGTCTACCCCGAGGGTTTTCCGGTCGCGCATGACTTCCGGTTCGATTCCAGACTTCGAGAGCTCGTTCTGACGGTGACGTTGCCTGGCCCTCGCGAGGTCCCCGACGTCAAGGCGTACAAGTACGTCAAAGCCAGTGACGAGATCACGGCGTCGCAGCTGTCGCAGAAGGAGCAGCGCGAGCGGTACACGAACGCGGTGGCGCAGGTCGCGCTCCGCACGCTCCACGAGATCTTCGAAGCCGATCGGGAGGCGCGCATACAGACGATCGCCCTCTCTGTTGTCACGAACAGCATCGACGCCGCGACCGGACGCCCGAAGGAGACGCCGCTCGTCGCCGTCGCCGCGGACCGCGAAACATTCACCACCTTCGATCTTGCAAACATCGTGCCGTTGGCCACGTTGAAGCATCTGAACGCGTCGGTGTCGAAGAACCCGTTCGACCTCGTTGCCGTCGACACCTCCAAGGGTGTTCGGGGGTGAGCACGGCCGACGGCAAGCGGTTCAACCCGCCACCGGGCTGGCCTTCACCACCGACTGGATGGACACCACCAGAAGGATGGCAACCAGACCCGGCGTGGCCTCCACCTCCGCCGGGATGGGAACTGTGGACGTCCACCGACACAACCGAGGACGACGATGTCCAGTCCGAACTGCTCGCATCGGACGAGCGGCTTGAGGTCGGACCCGTCCCAACGCCGCCATCGACGACCGAGCCGCTTCCAGCACCGCCCTTGATCGGCTCGCCGCCGGCGACCGCTGCGGAATCGCACGACTCCGTGGTCGAGGACCTGCGGAATCGTCTGCACGTCGCCGAGAGCGAACTCACGCAGCTCCGACGGCGACTGGAGGATGGTCTCGTTGAGTTGGACGACGCCCGAGTTCTCCAAGAGGTCGGGATCTACAACTATCACCATCCGCTCGAGAACGCCGAAGCGTACCGGGAGCGGCTGAAAGCCCTGCAAGAACGGCTCAGGCAGTTCGTCGTGGACGGTGAAGCGATCTTGGTGTCGGACATGTTCACGTTCAACAACTCGCTGGCCAAGGGCCGGAAGATGACCGGCGACCTGTCCAAGTTGATGCTGCGCGCCTACAACGCCGAAGCCGATAGCTGCGTCAGGTCATTGCGGGCAGGAAACACCGTTACAGCGAAGCGGCGCCTCGAAGCGGCAATCGCGTCGATCGCCAAGCTCGGGTCGATGATGGAGATGGGGGTGAACCCCGCCTACCACGAACTCAGGATCGAGGAGCTCGAGCTGACCTCCGACTTTCTGATCAAGGTCCAAGAAGAACGAGAACATGCTCGCGAGGAACGCGAACGCTTACGCGAGGAGCGAAAGGCCGAACAAGAACTAGCCGCTGAACGCGAACGACTCGAGAAGGAACGCGCCCACTACATCAACGCCCTGGAAGCCATTCGCGCCGGTGGCGACGAGACGACGTCCGCCGACCTGACCGCCAAACTCGACGAGCTCGAGGCGGCCATCGCCCAGAACGACTACCGCGCCGCCAACATCCGAGCCGGCTACGTGTACGTGATCAGCAACGCCGGCGCGCTCGGTCACAACATGGTGAAGATCGGCATGACCAGACGACTCGAGCCTCTCGACCGAATCCGCGAGCTCGGCGATGCCTCCGTGCCGTTTCCTTTCGATGTCCACGCCCTGTTCTTCTCCGAGGACGCCGTCACACTCGAAGGCGAGCTACACCGCGCCTTCGCCGACCGACGAGTCAACCGAGTCAACGAACGCCGCGAGTTCTTCTTCGCCACCCCGCACGACGTCCGGGTCGTCCTCGCAGCGAAGCTCGGCAACCTTCTCGAGTTCACGGAACAACCCGAAGCAACCCAGTACCTGCAAAGCCAGAAATACTGGCCCAACC
>JACDDJ010000613.1 GCA_013817065.1 Acidobacteriota bacterium | reverse complement strand
TGGTACGAGAGGGTAATTGCAATGGCCGCGGCCGGCAGGCAGAATGCTCCGCATCGTGCGCGAGCCAGTACCAGGCGCAGGCTACCTAATCGGGATTGATGTAGCGATACAACAAGCGGATCAGCGTATAGGCCTTCGGCATCGAGTCGGTGGTGAATGCAATCGTGTCGGGCGCCGGCCGTTCCATGGTCGGTATGTTCCCGGCTACTTCCGGGATGGTGATCTCCTGGAACTGCACCTCCACCTTCAAGCTTGGTGGCCGCTTCGCCTGGAATTTCTTAGCGTCCCGGACGCCGGCGAAGGCCGCCTCCTCGATCTCCTCGTGCACCGCCTTGAACGGGCGCAGTTCCACGGCTCGAGGATTGATCGCACGTTTGACCGCAACCGACTTTGCACTCGTCGCGACTTCCACCACCTGCTTCACCGCCACATCGTCGCCGGTGACGAGTGCGACCGGGACGCCGTACCACGCCGCAACCATCGTGTTGAGGCCGCCTTCGCCAAGTGAGACGCCGTTCACGCGCACGTCGCGGACGACGCCGCTGCCGGTGTGCGCGAAGAGTCCAGCGGGGTTGCCAGCCTTGGCGTGGTAGCCGATGAAGATGACGGCGTCGAAGGTCTCGTCGAGGCCCTCCATCATCCCGGAGCGCTTGAAGCTGTGACTGATCAGGCTTACCTGCGGGTCCAGATCCTCGAGGCGGAGATTGCGCATACTGCCATGCGAGTCGTTGACGACGATCGTCTGCGCGCCGGCCCGTCGCGCTCCACGAATCGCCGCATTTACATCGTCGGCCATCATCTTGCGCGAGCGGCCGTACTCGCCGCCCGTTGCCGATAACTGGTCCGGTGAGGAGATGCCGCTGATCCCCTCCATGTCGGCGGAGATGAAGACCTTCTTGCTCGATTGCGCGGACGGGAAGGCAGCGAGTGCCGCGATCGTCGTCAGGACTACGAGGATGTGTTTCACTTCGTTTCCCCCACCTTCACGTCAGCCAGATCGAACAGGACGGTTGCGAGTGCCGAGTAATCCATCTCGCCGCGGCCGCGGGCCAGCATTGCGGCGACGAGATCCTGGACGACGGCGGATACGGGTGCGGGTGTGCCAGTCGTCCTCAGTGTGTCGGCGGCGATCCGCATGTCCTTGCCGTAGAGTTGCGCGCGGAATCCAGGCGTGTAGTTCTCTTTGAGGATCCGTTCGCCGTGAACCTCGAGGACGCGGCTTGCCGCGAACCCGCCGAGGAGCGCCTCGCGGACCCTGGCCGGATCGACGCCTGCCTTGATCGCCAGTGCGAAGGCCTCGGACACCACCGCCAGCGTTCCCCCTATGACCATCTGGTTGCAGACCTTCGTCACCTGGCCGGCGCCCGAGGCACCAACCCGGATGACCTTCTCCGGGTTGCCCATGGCATCAAGAATGGGCTTCACCTCAGCGAAGGCTGCCGCGTCGCCGCCGACCATGATCGACAGCGTTCCGCTGATCGCGCCGATCTCGCCGCCGCTGACCGGCGCGTCGAGCATCCGTGCGCCATGTGCCTCCGCCTGCTGCGCGAGATTGCGGGCAGCGGCCGGTGCGATGCTGCTGCAGTCGATGATGATGGTGCCGGGTTGGGTCGTTGTGAAGACGCCCTGTTCACCGCTGAGGACGCGTTCGACGTCCGGGGAGTCCGGCACCATCGTGATGATCCTGGTCACGCGGCGGGCCACGTCGGCCGGCGAGTCGGCGCGCTCGGCGCCGTGAGCGACGAGATCGTCCACGGCACCGCTGCTTCGGTTGTGGACGACCAGCGGGAAGCTCGCCTTAATCAGGTTCTTCGCCATCGGCCGTCCCATGAGACCAAGACCGATGAAGCCCAGTGTCGGTTGCATGCACCGGATTATATGAGCCACGGGTGCTGAGGGCTCGCCCGTGGCTCCCGGTCACTCGATTGTGCCGTCCGCTGACTTCCAGGCTTTCCGCAGGCGTGCCTCGGCGAGCTTGGCGTCGTCGACCTTCTTCTGCGCTTTGAGTGCGGCCACCAGGCCGGTGAGTGCCCAGCCGTTTTCGGGATTGCGCTTGAGGTCCTCCCAGAACGCCACCTCCGCTTCGGCCGGGCGTCCGGCGGCGAGCAGCACATTCCCGAGCTCCACGCGTACCGGCGCGTGCCAGTCGTGCGGTTCCTGGTAGATGAGAGCGTCTTCGTAGCGGATCGCGCGATCGAGGTGCAGCGTCGCCTTGTCCCAATCCTGGCGTGCGGCGGCTATGCGGCCCGCCACCACTTCGGGAGCAATGCGAAGGATTGCGGCACCCGTGTTGCTCGAGAACGTCGTCTGAGCGTCGAGCGCGGGATCCGCGGCGAACTTGCGCAGCTGGGCGAGTTCCTGTTCCGCCAGGTCAAGCTGTCCTTTGCCGATCGAGGCCATCGCGCGGGCGTAGTGCCATGCGCCGCGTGTGAACGGCGTGTCGTGATGGGGCGCCGGTTCGGCCAGGACCTCGTCCCACTTCTCGAAGCGCACCATCGCCCAATACGGCACGACGACGAACCCCTGGAGGATCGGCACGTCCTTCAGGGCTGCGTGAGGGATCGCCGCGGCGAGCCGGCGCGCTGAATCGAGAGCGAGCTTGCTCTGGCCGGATGCCGTCGCGCCCATCCAGATGAAGTGCAGGTTGTGCGGGTAGTACGCCAGCGGGTAGATTCCCTGCGCGCGACACTGGGTGATGTAGTCCTCGTCGGCCTTCGCCGCCTGGATGTTCACCTTGATGACGTCCTCGTACCTGCCGACGCGCTGGTAGATATGCGCGGGCATGTGGACGATGTGGCCGGCGCCAGGCATTAGCGGCAGGAGCCGGTCGGCCTCCGCCTCGGCACGCTCCGGCGTGTCGGTCGATTCCCAGAGGTGAACCCACAGGTGCAGAGCCCCTGGATGGTTTCGGTTGCGGGCCAGGACCTTCTCGAGTTCGGCCGTCAGTTCCTTCGTTTCTTCGTAGGGCAGGCCGTCGCGGGTCCAGTAGTTCCAGGGCCGGGTGTCCATCAACGATTCGGCGTGCAGCGTTCTCGCGTCGTTGTCCTGCGGGTACCTCGCCACCAGCTCGCGCATCGCGGCGGCATACGCGCGATCCGCGGCGGCGCGGTCTTCGGGCTTCCCGGTATACCGCTTCGCAAGCGCATCGATGTAGGCACGTTCCCGAGCAGTTGCCTTGGCCTTCAGCGCGACGGCTTGACGCACTAGTTCGAATGCCTTCGGCTCGTCCTCTGGCGCCATTGGCGCATTGATGTTTGGCCCGAGGACGAGTGCGTGACCCCAGTACGCC
>JACDDJ010000612.1 GCA_013817065.1 Acidobacteriota bacterium | reverse complement strand
CTCAGTGCCGACGCGGTCGTCGTACACGTCGAAGCCTCGACCCAGCCCGAATCGCGCGTCGAGCACGAATGACCCCACGAACGCGCCGGTTCGATACCCGGAGCGGCCGAGCAGTTCGGCCAGCGTCGTAACGCTCGCGCCGAGCTCCGAACCGTTCACGCGAACGCCGTGACGAGGAGGAAGCAATCCGGTGAAGATCGAGGCATGCGCCGGGAGCGTCATGGGGGCATGTGCGTACGCTCGCGTGAAGCGGAGGCCGCCGGCAGCAAGGCGGTCCAACGCTGGCGTCAGCCGCGAGCCGCCGAACGCGCCGACGCGGTCGGCGCGGAGCGTGTCGATGGTCACCACGAGCACGTTCGCGCCCCGAAACGCGCCATGCTGCAGGTCCGCGTTGGCCGTCTGCCGGCGCCAGCCGCACGCGGCCACCGTGCAGGCGGCGAGGATCGAGGTGAGCGCGAGGAGCGAGATGATGTGGCGTTGCTGTCCCCGCAGGTCGGCGCGTCTAGGCTCGAGCGGCATCAGCCGCCCAGCCTAACACGCCTCGACATCAAGGACTGCCCGGCGGCCGGGTCGACGGCACGAACGCCTTGATTGCCGGACGAGGCCGAATCAGGTATCTTCTCCGCCACTAGTAGAATCGGAACAGACGGAAACCCACGCTGGATTGGAGGATCGGATGACGCGATTAGTCCTGCTGGCAATGGTGCTCGCAGCTTTCGACGCGGCCCCCGCAGTCGCGCAAATCGAGCAGGGGCGTCTCACGGGTAGCGTGTCAGACGCGCAGGGCGCCCTGTTACCCGGCGTGACTGTAACGGCCACGTCTCCATCGCTGATCGGCACCCGGGTCGCGGTCACCGAAGGGGACGGGAAGTTTCTGTTTCCCGCGCTGCCCTCAGGCACCTATGCATTGACCTTCGAGCTAAAGGGCTTCAGACAGGTCAAGCGCGAGAACATCGTGCTGACGCTCGGACGCACTTTCGCAGTCGACATGAGTCTGGAAGTCGCCTCCCTGGAGGAGACACTGACGGTGACCGGCGAATCGCCGCTCGTCGACAGGACGACAACGGCCATTGGCAGCGAGTTCAGCGCGGAAAAGCTCGCGGCCGTGCCGTCGGCGACCGACGTCTGGGCGGCGCTCGGACAGGCGCCGGGGGTGCGCATGCTTGGGTTCGACGTCGGCGGCAGCCACAAGAGCCAGCAGGTCGGCTACGAAAGCTTCGGCATCCGCGGTCAGAACCGCGTCGTCACTGACAACGTCGACACGACCGAGGGCACCACTGGCGCGGGCTTCTACCAGGACTTCTTCGCGCACGAAGAAGTCACCGTCAGTGCGGCCGGCGGCGACGTCGCGATGAACACGCCGGGCTCGGCCCTCATTTCGACGATCAAGAGCGGCGGCAATACCTTCAAGTCGCTGCTCAACTTCACATATGAAGGCGAGGGGTTCGTCGGGCGCAATCTCGACGACGCGAATCGGCGCCGGGGAGACACCGGGCAGCCCAACATCATTTTCTACGAGTCTCACCTCGATCTGGGCGGACCGGTGATGCGAGACAAGATCTGGTTCTACGTTGCCTACAACCGTTTCAAGATTGACAAGATGATCTCGGGCATCCCGAAGTTCAGCGTCATCGGCGGCGACCGGGTGCAGACGACCGACCTTGGCATCTTCAACAACTTCACCACCAAGGGCACCTACAAAATGACCCAGAAGGACACCCTGATCGGCTATTACCAATGGGGTGAAAAGGTGAAACCATTCCGTGGTCTATCCGTGACAACACCACCCGAGTCGATCCTCGCTCAGGACTCCGACTCCTGGATGTACAAGGGACAGTGGCAGCGCGTCTGGTCGAATCGGCTGTTCACCGACGTGAACGTCGGCCTCTTCGGCTTCGGCTGGCCCATGGAGCCGAACGTCGACTGGCGAAGCAGTCCACCGCGCACCGATCTCGGCAACGGCCTCAACAGCGGTGCCGGCTGGCTGGCAGGCGGCGCCGGGGGGCCGTTCACCTTCGACCGCAACAAGCCACAGGTCACCGTCTCGTCGACGTACTTCCTGCCAGACAAGGCCGGCAGCCACGATCTGAAGTTCGGATTCGAATGGCTGGACGATCAATCGAAGTTCGGCAACAACGGAAACTCCGGACCCATCCTTTATCGCGATCGGAATGGCGCAACGGCCGAGATCGAGTTGTTCGACTTCAACACGTTCGAAACGTTCGGTTCCGAATGGACCGGCGCCGACGATCGCAACAAGCGGCTGGCGATATTCGTCCAGGATCGCTGGGCTCCCACCGACCGCCTGACGATCACTCTGGGCGCGCGGTTCGATCGCCAGGAGCCGTATTACGCGGCATCGATCAGGAATCCGTTACTGACGGAGATCTTCCAACCGCGCGGGACAGAGGAAACCGTGCTGCTCACGAGCAACAAGGTCGTGCCGCGCCTCGGGGTGAGTTACGATCCCGTCGGCGACCGCAAGTCGGTGATCAAGGCGTTCTACGGACGCTACTACTTCAATTTTGCGGACCGGCTCAGCAACGTGAATCCGGGCGGCACCAACAGCCAGCGGTGGACGTTCAACGACGCGAACGGAAATCGGTTGTATGACGGCCGCCACGAGCTCAACACGCTGATTCAGACCACGGGTGGCACGAGCACGACCGTGGATCCCGATCTGAAGAACCCGTATACCGACGAGTTCAACGTGTCCTACGAGCGGCAGTTCTGGGGCGAATCGAGCGTCCGCACGGCATACGTTCGCAAACAGGTGCGCGACGAGTTCGCCACGCGGGTCCAGGCCCGAGACGGGCGGTACACCATCCCGGTACAGCGGACCGTCGACATCCGCGGATTCGACACCGGAATCACCGGACAGCAGACCTTCACGCTGTACGATATCCCTGCCGGCCTTTCGACGCGGAACATCGTGGCGACAATACCCGACGGGCAGGGACGCTACGACTTCGACACGATCCAGCTTGCGTTCAGCAAGCGGTTCCGTCGCGGCCTGTTCATTCAGTCGAGTGTCGACTACCAGTGGCGCGATGAGCTCCGCAATGCGAGCAACCCCTCGACGAGTCCGCTCCAGGCCGATCCCATCAACACCACGTTCTACCAGAACTCCGCCGCCTATCCCGAGGTGGGGAACAGGCAGAAGAACACCAATTGGACCTATCGACTTCTCGGTCGCTACGAGTTCCCGTACGAGATCGGCTTTGCCGGGAACGTTCGCCTCCAGAGCGGCTGGCCGTGGGCACGCCGGATCTCGGCCGCGCTTCCGAACCT
>JACDDJ010000081.1 GCA_013817065.1 Acidobacteriota bacterium | reverse complement strand
GTACCAGGAGGCGACGAGGAACGCGATCATCGGTCCCTCCATCAGCGCCGCCCTGTTCCACATCACGTATGGATAGTTCGTCGCGAGCAATGCGGCTGCGATCAACCCTGCGCCGCTCCCAGCGATGCGTCGAACGCCCAGCGCGAGCAGCAGCACGGAGAGCAGCCCAAGCACCTCCGGGGCGAGACGAGCCTGGCGCACTCCAACACCGAAGGTGCGGAACGAAAGGTACTCGAGCCCCGTGAAGACCGGCGCGATGTACATCGGATTCCATGCGTCGAGTGACCACGCGCCGAAGAGTGCCTTGTTTCGGGCGTTATGAACCCACGCACCTTCGTCGTGCCAGACGATGCCGGAAGTGGGGTTGGTAGGAGGATCGGCGGCAGGGAAGAGGCCGCGCAGCAGCGCGGCCACGGCCAGGATGCAGAGAAGCGCGGCTGCGAACCTCTGGTCCGCAGCCCTGAAACGGATCAATTCACGCGGACGGGTATGACGAAGACGTTGTTGAACGCCCTCACCACCGAGCTGTGTGCGTAGACGACGAGGTTGTAGGCGCCGCGCGGGATCGTGCCTTCGACACTGAATCCCGAGTTCGCAAATCTGGCGGCGCCGAACGCGTTGCCAACGTCGGGTCGACCCCAGCCGACCGCGGCCGTGCCGACTAGAATCGCCGGCCCACCGTTGGTGGGATGCGCCCACACGTGAACGGCGTCCACACCGGAGTTCACCGTCGACCCCAAATCGATCGCCCAACCGCTGACCCGGATGTTCTGAGACAGGTTGTCGTTCATCGCAGGCGTGTCGACCCACATCCGGGGAATCGAGGTCGGGGCTTCGACCGTGACGCGGGTGACCGATGCAGCCGTGAACGCTGCCGCCACAGTGCTGTGCGGGAAGACCGCGATGTCGTACGTGCCGGGGGGGAGTTGTGTGCCCAGTCCGAAGCCAGAGGGCGTGAAGCGCGCGTTGCCGAACGCCGCGGCGACGTCTCCGCGAGAACTGCCGTATGCCGCAGCGCCGAGGAACGTCGGGGCGGCGCCACTTGTCGGATAGGCCCACATGTGAACCATGTTCACACCGGGGCCGCTGGTCGAACCGGCGTCAATCGCCCAGCCCGAGATGCCGAAGCCGTTGCCCGATACGCGCGAACCATTCGCAGGGGAATCGATCCACATGCGGGGTGTCGAGGTTGCTGGCGGCGGAGGTGGCGGGACAGGGGCAGGGGCGCCGCCACCGTCGCCGGGACCACCGACGGTTCCGGTCTGGACGACCTGGTTGGCGATCGCGGAAAAGTTCCGGACGTTGAACGCGAGGTTCCAGGAGTTGTGGTTAGCGCTCGAGGCCACTCGCGTGTAGCGTGCGGGCCGCGCGCTGGTGCTGACCCTTCCCGGCGCGCCGAGTGGGACGCCGTTCGGGTTCAACTCGAAGGCATACACATCGTCGTTGACGCGGTCGACGCCAGTGACGAGGAAGGTCTTGCTCATCCTGTTGAACGCCAGGCCGAGTGCGTCGTACGAGCCGATCGCCGAGGAGCCGAGTCTCTGAGTCATGAGGGTCCCGGCTGAATCGAACTCGGCGATGCGCGTGTGCGGGCCGGGGAACTCGAACCACGTCATCACGAACCCGTTGGTGTTCGGGTTGAAGTCAACGTCCGTAATCGTCGTCAGGCCGCCGCCGATGACGTTGAAGGTCGTGCGGGCGAACGCGGCCGGATTGCCGGTCGGGACGCGAGCGAAGCCGGAATACGCGGTCGTCGCGGTCTCGCCGCTGAATGAGACGCCGAACTCGTCGGTGGCCGAGTTCCAGGCGACACCCGGATCGCGGCCGAAGCCGCTCGACAGCGTCACGACACTGCCGACGCCAGTCCCGTTGTTATCCACGAGCCGGCCCTTTATCGCGACGTTCGGCGGGAAGCTCTTCCAGGCGACAAAGAAGCGCTGGCTGGTGGTGGAGTAGGCGAGCGCCGCACCGCTCTCGAGCCAGGCCGACGCGTTATCAGAGATGACCTGATCCGCGCCGATGACCCCTTCGGTGCAGCTCACCATCCGGGAATGGAGCCGGACCGTCGCGAACTCCTCCTGCGGCCAGACCACCAGGAACGCACCGCGGCCGGCGTTCGCATGCGGGCTGTAGCGCGCGCGCGGGTAAGCGCCGAACAGCTCATTGCCCGGTGATGTCGCTTTGAGCACCATCGAACCTGTCGTCGGCTGGCCTTGCGCGTTCACGCAGACGCCGACAACCGCATTCTGAGCCCCCACCACCAGGTAACCACCGCTCGGATCGGCGGCAACGTCAACGCCTCGCACGAAGAAGCTGGCGATTTCGACGGTGGCACTGATCGGAGTCAATTGGGCGGAGGCAGGAGCTGGAGAAGCCAGGCAGGAGAGGGCAATACCGGTGGCACTCGCCAATAGCCGGCCGGCCCGGTGACGCTTGTTTATTGAAGTCATACGGGTTTTCTTCGAATACGCAGGTTTTCGGCCTGCGTATCGGCAAGCCAGGAAAATCCTTTAGTGAGGGCCGAACAAGATTGTAAACGGAGATCCGGCGGATTGCCAGCAGTTAACGGGTTGCGGTCAGGATCGCTCCGGCCGCCCGCACCCGCGTCGCGGCGTCCTCGCTGTGGAGCAGCCGCCGCAGGGTCTTCAGATCGCCGCCTGAGCTCTCTGCGAGGGTGCGTCCTGCGAGTTCCCGGACGGCAGGGTTGGGGTCGGCCGAGAGGGATTCGACCACCGAGCGCGCCAGCGCGGGATCGTGCGGCGAGATCAGCCGGGCCGCCGCAAGACGGACGGTCGGCTCACCGGTCTTGATCAACTCCCTGACGGCTTCCATCCAGGTGGCGTCCGGGGCGGACGCCAGCGCCTCGGCACCGATCAAGCGGCTCGCCGGCACCTCGCTGATCAGGAGTTCCCGTAGCAGCGGAAGGCCGCTCGTATCATTCAGATTCATCAGTGCGGCGGCCGCGCGGACCCGCACGAACGAGGTCTCGTCCTTAAGCAGGATCCGCAGCCGTTCCTGGGATCCGCGCGCCCGCATCCGCCCCAGCGCATCGGCGGCGGCCCCCCTCACCTCGGGTTTGGGATCAGCCAGTTCCGCCGCGATCGCGGTCTGCGCGCGCTGACTGCCGCTCGCGGCGAGGGCTTCGATGGCTGCGACCTCATTGGGGGCGCCGGCCTTGAGCTCCTCGATGACCTGTGACACCGCCTGGTCGTTGCCGGCACTTGCGAGCACTCGCGGCGTCAGGGTGCCCGCTGCGCCGGTGAGCTCCGAGATGTCGATCCCGTCCCTCGCGAGCAGGCGCAACGCCTCGCTCCGTGCCGGCGACTCGGCGCGGGCCTCCGTCTTTAATAGTCCGGTCGCGACGATACGCAGCAGTGCGGGTTCTTCCACGGTTCGCTGACCGAGCCACGTGTCGTACCGGGCGAGACCGGCTTCACCACCGCTGGCTGCGACGCTGGCTTCGATTGCAAGGATCACGACCGCGACGCTGCGCGGGAACTTTCCCATCACCGTCTGTGCATGACTCTCGGCGAGGCCGTACTGCTTCTGCGCCATCAGCGCCCAACCCTGCATCAGCCCCGCGGCTTCGCCGTCCATCTGGACCGGGGCTGTCGGCGGCGCGGCCGGCGGCTGCTGTGCCGCCGAACTGGTTGACAGGGCGATGAGCCACACGGCTGACAGGAAGAATCTGGAGGTCATGAGCAATCTCCGGGAGGCGCGTCGCGGAGCGTCGCAGGTCGAGCGGGAGCGCCTGTGAATTATAGTGCTTGCGAGCCACCAGTGCCGCACCCACCTTCGCCCGCCGCCCTCAGCATCGTCGTTCCAACCTACAACGAGCGTGACCGCCTCGGGGATCTCGTGGAGCAGATTTTTGCGGGGTATCACGCCGAGAGTTTAGACGGCGAGCTGGTGATCGTGGACGACAATTCCCCCGACGGCACCGGTGCGCTGGCCGACGAGCTTGCGACGCGGCATCGGATCACGGTGTTGCATCGTGCCGGCAAACTTGGACTCGGCACGGCGGTCGTCGAGGGATTCGCGGTGGCGAGCGCGCCGATCGTCGGGGTGATCGACGCCGATTTGAGTCACCCGCCGCGCATGCTGCCCCGGATGCTGGCTTCGATGCAGCAGGCGCAGGCCGACATGGTAATTGGGAGCCGATACATCCCCGGCGGGGGTACGAAGAACTGGGGCGGCGGGCGGCTGCTGATGTCCCGTTTTGCCTGCCTGATGGCGCGCGGACTGACGCCCGTGAAGGACGCAACCTCCGGCTTCTTCCTGATCCGCAAGGACCTCGCGCAAGGGGTGCGCATCTCGGCTGGAGGGTTCAAGATCTGCCTGGAGCTGCTGGTGCGAAGCCGCCCCAGTGGCGTGGTGGAAGTGCCGTACGTCTTCGTCGGGCGCACGGCTGGTGAGAGCAAGATGAACACGCGCGAGGCGCTCGGCTACATTGCGCAGCTGCGCGATCTCTGGGCGTTCAAGCGCTCCCAGCCTGCGCTTCGGCAGCGCTACACCCGGGTCACGGTCGACCAGCTTCAGCGAGGGACGCTGGCGCGTTCCTGAATACTGGACGGCGGGGCGGTGTCGATCACCTTGGCGCCGAACAGCGTGCGCGATATCACCTGCGTAAAGATCGCGCGCTTCGACATGGCGAGTCGCGCGACGTCGCCGAGATGCCGGGTCAGGTAGCGGGGACGCAGGAAGAACCGCCGCTTCGCGCGCTGTATCGCGTCCATCACGACCTTGTCGTTCAGGCCGTTGCCGCTCATCAGGTAGTACGAATACTCCATCTTCGACCAGTCCGCGTCGGCACCCGCGGGCAGGAGTCCATCCTTGACGACCTTCGCGTGCATCGCGGTGCCGGGATACGGAACCGCCGGATAGAAATTCGCGAAGTCGGGATCCAGCCGGACGGCGTAATTCACCGTCTGGTTCATGGTCTCGAGCGTCTCGCCGGGATAACCGAAGATGAAAAAGGCGAATGACTTGATGCCCGCGTCACGCATGTTGCGGAAGGCCGCTTCGATCTTCTGGCTCTCGAGCCGCTTCACCATGTCCTTGCGGACCTCTTCGGACTCGGTCTCGATTCCAAGCGCCAGCATCCAGCAGCCGGAGCGGCGCAGGCGGTGAACGAACGCGGGATCGGTGAGATTGTCCGCCCGGGCGTTGCCAAACCAGTGGATCGGCAACTTGCGCGCGATCAACTCGTCGCAGAACGCCGAGAACGACTTCACGTTGAGCGTGACGGTGTCGCCCCAGAGATAGAAGTACTCGATCCCGTGCTCACGGTACGTGCGCTCGATCTCATCGACCAGCGTCCTGGCACTGCGCTCACGAAACTTGTGGCCCTGGTGGATGGGGGCGACACAGAAGTCGCACGAGTAGGGGCACCCACGGCTGGTTTCGACAATGGCGTATGACTTGTCGACGAGCGGGAGCGCGTAGTTCTTTAGTGGTACCAGGTCCCATGCCGGGTAAGGCATATCAAGGAACCCGCTATAACTCCCGTGCGCCCGGTGCGGAACCACCGCGCCGTCGGCCTGGCGCCAGGTGAGGTTCGCGACCGTGCCAAGCTCCGACATCGATTCGAGACCCGCCAGCTGAGCGAGGCCATCCTCGGGCTCACCGACAAACATGCCGTCCACGTCCGGGACCCGCGCCATCGCGAGGTGCGGGACGGTCGAGGCGTGCGGCCCGAAGCAGAACATCGGCGCGCGATAACGGGCTTTCAGACGGGCGATCGCCGTGACGTCGGCGTCGAGCGTCGGCGTGGTCGACGGAAACACGATCAGGGTCGGGACGAAGCCGTCCGCATCGAGACGGGCGATCACCTCGTCGGCCGAGATCCGTTCGGCGGTCGTATCGATCAGCCGCACGTCCAACCCCGCGTTCCGCAGCATCGCGCCCATGAGCGCGAGCGTGTAGGGCGGCTTGGTCGTGCCGAGCACGTCGTCGCGTTCCTGGCAGCGCCCCTGGCGGGTGAACGCGACGCCATTGATCAGGGGCGGGTTGATGAGAAGAGTACGTTGACCGAGCATCATCGGAACTTCACGAGAAAACTATCCAGCCACGAAGTCATCGAACCACCGTCAGCGGAATAGCCCGTCGTGGTGGAGCTGTCACACCGGCGCCAAAGGGTTCGGCGACCGGCACCGGGGAGAGTTCCACCTTACAGCACCGCCGGCACACAGGAAACAGGCCGTTCTCGACGAGCCGCTTGCGCATGTCGACGAGCTTGTCGCCGTTCCAGATCTCTTCGAGGGACTGCTCGTGCAGATCACCGACCTCGACGCGGATGAACGGGCAGAAATAAACCTTGCCTGAGAAGGACACGCGCGCCTGCAGGAACGGATAGAGGCAGCGCCCTTCCAATTTCGCCCCGGGGGTGTAGTAGTTCTCGATCAGCTGCGGGTGGACCTTCGGACGGTAATCGAACAGAACGTTGCGCTGGCGGCACTTCTCCTGGAGCGCCGCCACTTTCGTGCGCACCCGCTCGATGTCGAGCCCCGGGTCCTGCGTCACGAACGTGGCGATCACCGAGGGATCGTCAACGCCCAGAAGCCGCACTGTCTCTGCGACCTCCTCCGGCGTGCTGAACATGAGGTGGTTCAACCCGATCGCGTCGACGCCGAGCTCCTGCGCGACATCCACCATCTCGTCCAGCGCATCGAGGCTCTCGTGCGCAACGGTAGTGTTGATGCTGACCCGCAGCGGCGCGTTCTTGCGGCGCGCCGCCTCCTGCAGGAGGCGCAGCCCCGCCGTGGTGCGGTCGAATGTCCCTTTGAGTCCGCGGGCGACGTCATGACGTTCTTTGGGGCCGTCGATCGAGACGCTGATGTGTTTGAGGAAGCCGGCGGCGGCGAGGTCCGCCAGTGCCTCGGCCCGCTCGGGGGTGATGATGGTCCCGTTGGTCGTGAGGTATCCGCAGGCGTAGCCCTTTTCGCGGAACAGGTCCATGACCGAGAGGATGTCTTTCCGCATGAAGATCTCCCCACCGGTGAGGCTGACCTGGAAATCATCCTGCTGGGGGAACGCCTTGCGAAGGGCGTCGAGATCCATCTCGGTCCGCCACTCCCCCTCGATGTTGAGGAAGTCGCCGACGTAGCAGAACTCGCAGTGCAGGTTGCACCGCATCGTTGCTTCGTAGACCGCGCCGGCGGGCAGGCGATCGGCACGGCCGCTTTTCTCCGTGATGAACCGTTCGATGCGGCGTTCGTACTTGCGGCGTCGATATCGCGCCCAGGCATGCCTCGCGAGAGGAATGGCGCGGGCGCGCGTCGCGATCGAGTCGCGCAATCTACGAATCAGGGTCATCGAGCTGCCAGATCTCCAGCGGTGGACCGGGACGCTCGAGCGCGTCGTCGATCCGCGTGTCGGTGTTGTGAAGGAAAGGTTCGACCCGGGCCAATTCGGCAGCGGACAAACCTGCGCGAAACGGCGTGAACTCAGCAACCAGCCGCCCGCGACGAGACAGCTCGGCCAGCAGAGGCCTGAGCTCAGGATCCACTGCATTGTACCGCTTCAAAACAATGTACGTCACTCCCAGCTGTTTCAGAGCCGCAATGCCATCTGAACCGCCGAGCTGCGCTGGATCCACGTAGATCTTTTCCGCGTCCAGCCCACCGCGGCCGAGCCAGATCAGGCGGTAGCTCGGTGCCGGGTAAGGCTCCAGCCCGAGTTGAATCTGAAACTTGGTCGACGCTCGTGCGGTCCCGCCGAGGTTGCGGGTCAGCGCTTCCACCATGCTCTCTTTGGAGGCCATCAAGGGAACCGAATACGGCTGGATCAGGACCGTCGTCCCCGCGGGCAGGTTGGTCTCGATATATCGACGCGCCAGGGTGCGAGTGTCATCAGTCCGGAAGAACGCACCGCTTCTTAGACTGGCAGTAAGCGGGGAAACCGCGATCGCCCCTGCGACGATCCACAGAGCTGGTCCTGGGGCACCGAATCGATCGGCGAGACGCGCAAGTGCCCAGGCCGCATAGATGGCGAGGAACGGGAGGGCAGGGTTCAGATAGCGGCTCGCTGGCGCGGTATTGGTGATGAACGCCAGGAAGCCCAGGGGGAACAGGGCGATCAGGATTGCGCGCGCGGGCGAGCTCGCCAACATCCACATGGCCCCAACGCCCGCGAGAGCGATCACCGCCCGGCCCATCGAATCAGTCCAGAGCATCTCGGCGTAGCGACGTGCCGGCACGAAGGCACCGGTCTCCAAGGCTCGATCGACCACGATCTCGCGGTTGGCCGTGATGTCCCGCCACGCGACAATCGGCTCGACCAGCAGGAAGGGCGAGAGCGCAAAGAACACGACGGCCGAAATGATCCCGGCGCTGACAGTGTGCCGGAACACCACGTGCCAGCCGTCGGCGCGCCAGCGCTGGACGATCGCCCAGAGCAGCGGCAGTGCGAGGAAGATGCAGTAGTAATGCGTCGAGTAGGCGACGCCACACGCAGTACCCGCGACGATCACGTCATTCCGCAGGCGTCCGGCTTCAGGCGTGTGCGGCCAGATGCGCACAATCGCGATGAGCGCGACGATGACGGCAAGGGTGGCCGGGATGTCGTGCTTCACATAGTGAGAGTCGCGCACTGCGAGCGGGGCGACGGCAAGGAAGATCGCCGCCACCAGTCCCACACGCCGGTCAAAGAGCCGCTGCCCGAGATGGTAGACGGCAATCACCGAAGCGGTTCCACAGCCCGCGCCGAGCAGTCGTCCCGCGGTGTAGATCCCGGTTGGATTGGTGAAGTACAGCGCCTGTAGTTCCGCCACCGTGGACATCCCGCCGGCAAGCCACACGGCTCCAAGGTAGGCGCCCACCCATCCGAACAGCACGTAGAAGTACAGCGTTGGGTAGAGGAAGTTGTGCGGGTTCAGCGTCCCCTTCGCAAAGCTCAGTGCGCGCGCCATGATGGCGACTTCATCCGGGTTGTAGACCGCCGGCAGACCGTACTGGAGCCCGAACACCCGGAGTGCGAAGGCGGTCGTGGCGATGAAGGCGAGCCCCAGGATCGTCAGCGATGGCATCCGCATTAGCGCCGCGGCTCCTTGCCGCGGGCGGCGATCAAGTCATCGGGAACGTCCACCGACACAATCTCTCCCGCCATTTCGGTCGTATCCGCTGCACGCGTTACCGGCTTTCGCTGGCGGAGTTCTCGAAGCCCGTTGAGCCAGCGAAGTTCGTCGGCGTTGAAGAAGCCGGCCAACCAGAGTACCCCTCCCATCACCGCAACGACCGTGGTGCCGCGCGCGACCAATGAGGCGAGTGGCGGCAGCGTAGGAAGAAAGGCGGCGACGGCATAGGCAAGGGCGGCAGCCGCGACAGCCCGCCCGATCCGTGCCCTTTCGTACGCGATCGGATAGAAGCGCTGCGAGAAGTAAAAGGCAATCGCAGACTGGACCGCGTAGGACGCGCCGTTGGCCCAGGCTGCTCCGAGCATCCCGTAGGATGGTATGAGGATGAAATTCAAGCCGATGTTGACGCCGGCGCCGACGGCCGTCGAGACGGGGTAGTACTTCGTGTTAGTCGTAATGTTGAGCCCGATCGAAGTCAACAGATAGACGCCGTAGAAGAAAACACCGATCGAGGTCCATGTCACAACCGGCGCGGCCTCGACAAATCGTCCGCCCGTCATGACGTGAAGCAGGTCGGCCGCGATCGCCGAGAGCCCCGCCGTCATCAACGCCAGGACGGTGATCCCGTAAGTCGTGACCGTCGAGAACACGCGCTTCGCATCCGGTTCGCGCGCGGTCGCATAGTAGAACGGCGCCCAGGCCGATTCGAATGCACCGAGCGCGATCTTTGGCACCAGGCCGAAGCTCACGCCCATCGAGTAGACGCCGACGACCTCGAGTGAGGTGAACTTCTGGAGGATCACACGATCGGCGACGCTCATGACCTGGAGCGCGAACCCGTGCGGCACCCGGGGAAGACCGAACTTCAGCGAAGCGCGCAGGATGTCGCTCGAGAAAACCGGGCGGATCAGCGGTGCGAACCATCGGAGCAGCACCAGCATGAGGACCGTCGTCACGATGACGTCGGCGAGAACGATCCCCATCACGCCGTAGCCGAGGCCGACAATCAGGGCGAGGCGAAGCAGCAGCGTCGCCACTGAGCGCGCGAGTGTGAGGGCGCTGAACTGGGCGACTCGGTTCTGCATGCGCAGAACATGAAAGGGGATGAACGTGAAGCCGATTGCGAAGGTGTTGAGCAGGACGAGCTGCAGCGCCAGCGTGTAACCGGGGGTTTCGAGCAGCCGGTCTGACAGCAACGGAGCCGCGGCGAGCGAAGCGATCAGCAGGATCCCGTTCACCGCGAGCAGAAAAAAGAACAGCGTGCTCGCCAGGCGCTGCCTTGCCGGATCGTCCTCGCAGTCATACCAGTAGCGCATGAACGCGCCGTCCACACCCCAGCGAAAGAACAGCTTTGCCGGCGCTTCGATCGCGGCCAGCAGCGCGATGACACCGTAGTCCTGCTTGGTAAGATAGACGACATAGAGCGGCAGGAGGAGAAAGTTGAGGATCTGGACGGCGACGTCCCCGGATCCATAAATCGCGAGCCCTTGGGAGAGTTGACGGATCTTGCTCATCGCCCCAGCCACTCACGAAGCAAGTCGAAGGGCACGACGAAGCGCGCCAGCCACAGGTTGTACGCACCGCGCGGATAGGGAGCCAGGTCGCGGAGGCCATGCATGAACGCCTGGTACTGGACGAGAAGCAGACCCGTGTGCATGACCACCACGGAGGCGACAACCGCAAGCTTCCGCAGCGACGGAGTCCACCAGTCAATGCCTGCCGCCAGCGCGATGGCGAAGACCGGGAAGCAGCTGATGAAGCGGCGCGAACCGAACGCTGCACCGGCCCACCAATCAGCGACCGCGGCATTCACGTACCACGACAGCGCGAGAAACAGGATCAGCGCAGTCGCGAGTGCGCCGTGCTTCCGCGCGAGCGGGATCAAGCCGAAGAGCGCGACGGCAACAACTGGCGTCCAGGTCAGGAGCCCGTGCCAGTCCGAGAAGAGGACGCTCCAGAGCGCCGGCTCGGTCCACCGCATGAAGCCGCCGCCCTGGGGCATGGCCAGCGGCTGGCCGTACAGCGCCATCCAGACGATCATCTGCGGCACGAATGCAACGACCGCCGTGACAAGGGACAAGAGACCGAGGAGCACGGCCCGCGCAAACGAGAAT
>JACDDJ010000611.1 GCA_013817065.1 Acidobacteriota bacterium | reverse complement strand
TCCTCGATGAGTTCAGAAAACGGCTTTTCGAACTCGGTCCTCAACAACTGGTGCTGGTCCTGTCCGATGGCTTCCTCGTGCGTGTAGCCGAAGATTTGCTCGGCCCCCCGGTTCCAGTAGGTGATGCGGTTGTAAACGTCGCGGACGATGATGGCGTCGTTACTCAAGTCCAGCAGGCGGGCCTTCTCGGCGAGGCGGCGCTCGACCCGCCGCCGGGCTGTGATGTCGTCGATCGCCAGCAGGATCAGTCGCGCCTCGCCTCTCGGCGGAAGTCGGCGGGCGTTGAGCAGCATCGTGCGCTGTCCCACGCCGGGGAAGTGATGATCGACCGAAAAATCGTCGAACGACGCCTTGTCGTTGCGCAGCAGGTCGCCGAGCTTCTCCCGCAGCCCGGGGATGTCCCACTGCCCGTCGCCGAGCTCGTGAAAGAGCCGCCCCACGGTCTTGTCGGGCGCGACGTCGAACACCCGGTAAAACGCGGCGCTGGCCTGCTTGACGCGCAACTGCCTGTCGAGCACGACCAGCGGCTCGCGCAGCGTGTTTACGATGTCCTCGGCGTGGTCGGAGAGATCCGGATCGCCGCTCGAAGGGTGATTCATGCTGCTTCTCGCTTCTTGAACTCCAAGGGCCCGGTGCGCGAGATGATACTCCTTCAGCTTTGACCGGCGCGGCTCGCAGTGGAACCCTACCTCGCCGCGGTCGCGAGGTGCTGCCGAATCGTCACGATCAGATCGTCCACGTCAGCTTTCCAGTGTCGCGGCCCGGCGATACGATGAAACTGCAGTTGTGGCAAGAGGTGCAACTCGTGGTGCCAGTCGAACCCGCGAGGAATTGACGCCTCGGGCAGCAGGACCGGTACAACCGGTGTTCCGCGATTCAACGCACCGACCATTTCGCGCCGAACCAGGTCTTGCGGATCATCGATGCGCCTGATGTCGCCCGTTTTCAACGTCAGCCACTGCCGTCCCACCAGCGCCAGCACCACCTGAGCATGCGCAATCGCCTGCTGTATCGTCCAGTCCCAAACCTCGCCGCCACGTATGCTGAACTCCGCTAGGAACACTTCTTCGGCACCAAACTCCTGTGCGAGCACTTCGTGAAGGCGACCGGCATATGCGTCAGCGTCTTCGCGACGGTAGCTGATGAAAATGTTCGGGTAACGCTCTCGCCGGACCAACCGCAGTCTTGCGAGGGCGTGCAGAGGAGCAGGCCGGGCCGAGGTGGGGCTTACCAAGGAACCGTCGGTGTATTCAAACAGGTGGCCCCATGGCCCGATTTCGCTGCCTTCTGCAACGAAGAAATGGTAAATGGACCCGCAGTCCTCTTTCGCCAAACGACGCCCAAACGGCCAGTAGTGAATCGATCGGGCAACCCCGTCCACTTCGATGTCACAGATTGGGCCGTTGTTGGGATCGAACCACTTCTGGACGTGCCACCGCTTCAAAATCATGCTGCGGGCGGACCAACGCTCGCGAGCATCCAGTCGGTAAAAGTCGCTCATATCTGAGCGAGTTTATACGCGCATGACGCCCGTCCGCGTTTCAAGACCATCCTGCGGGCAGGTGCTCTTCGGCGTGACGACGTGAAACGGCGCTCACGTCAGGCGCTTCGAGGCGTTGCGATCCAGAATGCACGGCTGCGGCAATGCACGTTACACCGCTCCAAGTCGATGCACAGAGGCGGCTTCCAATCATAGATATGCACCTCCACGCGAACTCGATTGCCGACCAGCTCGCTGAGCGCAGGCCCGTCGGGTACGAAAGGGATCTCGGGCAACCAGTGAAAAACGTTGCCACGGGCTCCGACAAGGACGACGCGCTTGCCGAGCGCATAGCCGGTTTCCACGTGTCGCCCGCCGCGACCTACGGTGCAGGCCGCCGGCGGGTTGAACACTACCACCACGCCGGCGCTTGCGATGTCTTCGAAGTCCTGCCGCGCAATGGCAGCGAGCCGTGCCGTGGCACCGTCGCTGTCGGCCTGCGCCGTGGCGGGGACCGGCGGCGGCATCCGGCCAGCGTGACGTAACTTGGTAGCCGGACGTCTGCAGTTCGCGACGTACGTCGCACAGTGCCAGGCCATCCTCAAACTGTCCGCTCTAGTAGATGGCGGTCATGAACTCTTTCTGTCGCCGGAGTGGTTCCCCACGAGCTGCGCCGCCTCACGCCGCGCCTGCGCCCATGTGGTCGGCAGCTCCAGGATGTCGCCGCTGGCCTGCGCGTCGCGGAGATGCTCGAGTGCCGCCAGGATGATGCGGCGCTGCCACGTGGTGTGAAACGGCACCCCGAAATGGTGTCCCATGCGAAAGGACGAACACCGCTCGTGGCACCTTGACGTGCTCGGTGACATCAGGTGCCACCGTGATCGACACTGTTGGCATTCCCCGCCGTTCGATTGCGCGCTGGACCAGCGCGATGGACTGATGTCATATGGGTCAAGCAGGGGCCAGCAGCACGGCGTCGGGCCGTTCGCGCTCGACCGCAGCGGCCAGATCTTCGGCGAGCGTGCGCTCGAAACGCTCCGGGTCCATGTTGTAGCCGATGAACGAGAAGAAATTCTCGGTCAATCCGCCGATGACCGACTCACGCGCGAGCTCCTGGAGCCGCTCGATCGGAAAGATGACATTGAGATCCTGAGAGGCGCCATCCGTCGGGTACTTCAGTTGATGAATCTCGAGCTCCTCCACTGATGAGGCGCTGGGCACCAGTCGATGGGAATAGTCCCCCACAGGGTGCACGACGTCGAACGGGACAGTTCCTTTCGGCTGAACGCCCGCGGAGCTCACGAACGCAACTTCGCGCTAGCGTACCGGCCGCTTGCGTGGAGGCGGTTGTGTGGCGGTGATAGTTTTGTGACTCTTTCGCCATCAGTGTGGGAACTCTCCTCGTTAAGGTTGAAGTGCGGACAGGACGAGAGGGGCTCGTCTCTGCGCAACGACAAGGACTCACATGAACAGAACAACGCAGATCAGAACACTTCCGGCGGCGCTCGTCGCTCTGGCGGCAGTCGGCACCATGGCATTGGCCCACGTCAGCGCGACATCGCCGTTGCCTCAGAACGGGCCGCCGCTTCGTGACGGAGAGGGCGCCGTCTTCGCGATGACCAATGCGACCGCCGGCAACGAGATCGTGGTGTATCGCCGCGCCGCCGACGGCACGCTGGCGAGGCTCAACCGCAGCGTCCCGACACGCGGGCTGGGCATTGGAGTGGATACTGACACGCAGGGGCCGTTGAGACTCAGTCCCGACAACCGGTACTTGTACGCGGTGAACCCGGGCAGCGACAACATCACGGTGTTCGAGG
>JACDDJ010000080.1 GCA_013817065.1 Acidobacteriota bacterium | reverse complement strand
AATTGGGACAGCATCACTCGCGTTTCTCTCAGGATTCCATCGCGCTCAGCGGTCAGGGCCGGCTAATTTGGACAGCAGTGATGGTAAATGGAAAAGACCAAGGAGCCGAACCACTGGCCTTCACTTGGGACGCTCTACCATCTACCATTTTCCATTTGCCATTCACGCAAGCGCTTTAGCGTTTGCGTGAGGCGCGCTCCTCCCGACGGCGCAACTCGGCGGCATACGCGTCGCGTGCCGCGCGAGAGCCGAGGATCCAGCCGATCACGATTCCGAGGAGCAGGACCGAGGGGATGAAGATGAAGTGCGCGGATGTCATCCCCTCGATCATGTGCGGCCTCGAGCCTGGACACGCCGCGAGACTTCCGCCATCTCACGCTCGACCACGCCGAGCCGGCGCCAGATCGAAAAGAGGTAAATGAGGACGGCGGCCCAGGCGATGCCGTAGGCGGCAGCGACCAGGGGTGCGGCCGGTATCTCTTCCTGGCCGGGTAACTGCTCGACCGGCACGAAGCCTTCCTGCGCCGGCGGCTGCGCACCGGCGGCGGCGGGGATTACGGCCAGGGCAAGTGCGATCGCCAGCGCGCGACAATATTCCTTGAGCATCATTAATCCTCTAAAGCCAGGTAGAGCGCATCCAGTCGCGCCCGCCGGTTCTCGAGCGCAGTGCGCGCAGACAGCATCAGAACGTACAGGAGCAGGAAGGCCGCCAGGCACCAGAGGAACGGCCAGCGCATGCTTGGATCCAGGCTCGGCACGACGTTCGTGGTCGGATGCACTGTGCGCCACAGGTTGACCGACCAGTAGACAAACGGCACCAGTGCCGCGCCGAAGACGGCGACGGCTGCTGAGAGCTTTTCTGAGCCCGGTCCCCCGAAGCGCCGCAGCAGCAGGTATGCCTGGAACACCAGCCACATGACGAGCGTCGAGGTGAGGCGCGCGTCCCACTGCCACCAGACGCCCCACGCCTTACGCGCCCAGAGTGGACCGGACGCCAGCACGATGAACCCGAACAGCACCGTCAGTTCAGCCGCCGCAAGGGCGACGCGGTCCGCGCCCGGCCGGCGGCCGAACAGAAAGATCGCGCTCGCGATGCCACAGACGAACGCCGACACGAACATCGTGATCGCGGTCGACACGTGGAAGTAGAAAATCTTCTGAACCAGCCCCATCGTCGACTCGTACGGCGCGTTGATGATCAGGAATGGCGCATACGCGAACATCCCGATGCAGAGAAGGACCACGACCGGAAACAGGCGTTTGCTCATCGGGGGATTTCCGTCATCTTCATTCCGTCATTACAGGCTCGAAGAGCCATAGCGCCAGCGTGAGAAACACGGCATCGAAACACAGCAGGAGCACCAGCCACGTGCGCGCCATCGCGATGTCGACGTCCGGCTGAAGAAGCGCCGCCGTCCCGCGCACCCCGCCAATGATCACCGGCACCGTCATCGGGTAAAGGAGCACCGGCAGCAGTGTCCCCCGGCTGCGCGAACGTGCCAGCATCGCGGCGAACAGGGTGCCGACAGCCGCGTACCCGAGGCTGCCCGCTACCATCAGCCCGGCAACGAGCGGCGCGTGCCGGAAGATCGGCGCATCGAACATCAGCGCAACGAGCGGCACCACCACCGCTTCGACCAGCAGCAGCAGCAGCACGACGCCGGCGAATTTTCCGATGTAGATCGCAGCACGCGGAACTGGTGCGAGCAACAGCGCCCGCATCGTTTCGTTGTGCCGCTCACGATCAAAGATCCGCCCGAGCGCGAGCGTTCCGGCGAAGGCAATCGTGATCCAGAGGATCGCGGCAGCGGCGTCGGCCACCACCCTGCCCTCCTTCACGAGTCCGAAGGCGAACACCAGCATGCATGAGACCGCAAACAGCAGGGACGTGTAGACGACCTCGCGGCTGCGTGTCTCCACAAGCAGGTCTTTGCGGACGACGAGCGCGGCGGCGGCGAAGAAGGACGTCACGGTTGCGCCTGTCGCCGATAACGGTCACGCAGCGAGCCTGCACCGGCTGTCAGCGGCTCGAGCCGGCCACGAGCCAGCAGGCACGCGGCGTCCACGATCGGCTCGATCGCCTCGAGTTCGTGCGTGGTCACGAGCACTATCGCACCGCGCCCTCGTAGAGCACTCAGCCTCGTCCGCAGTGTCTCAGATGAAGCATCGTCCAGCCCGGTGAACGGTTCGTCGAGCAGCACCAGCCTGGGTTCGTGCAGCAGCGCGCGCTCGACGGCCAGCCGCTGCCTCATCCCGCGGGAGAACGACGAAACGGGATCGTTGGCGCGGTCCTGAAGCGCTGCGGACGCCAGTGCGGTGGCGACGCGATCGGCGGGCGAATCGAGCGCATAGAGGTCGGCGAAGAAGCGCAGGTTCTCGGTCGCGGTCAGCTCCGGGTACAGATAGAGATCGTGTCCGAGAAGGCCGATCCGGCCCCGCAATGCGTGCCCACCCTCGCGCGCCGTCGTCCCACCGTAGCGCACGTCCCCCGATGAGACGTCCAGCAGCGTGGCAGCTATTGAGAGCAGCGTGGACTTCCCTGCGCCGTTGGCCCCGAGCAACGCCACGATCTGGCCGGCGTCGGCGGTGAGAGTCACGCCCGACAGCGCACGGCGCCGTCCGAAGTGGCGCGAGACATTGGTCAGCGTCAGCGACGTGAAATCCACTCGTGGCTCGCGCTACGCCGCGACTTCCTCGTCGAGCGCCGCGTAGATCCGCTCCAGGCCGACCACCAGTTCGCGTCGTCGCGCCGCATAGAAAGCCGGATCCGAGGTGCCGGCACGGTGCGCAGCCTCCAGGGTCGTCAGCTCGGCAAAGAGGCGCTCACGTTCGGCCTCGAGTCTCTGGCGCTGGACGGCGACGCCTCGCGCCTTCCGTCCCTGGACGGCGGCGAACGCGCCGAGCAGCAGGACGAAGATCGCAAGCGCGAGGGCAACGTTACGCGGCCACACCGGCGCGTGCGGCAACCCGGTGAACGCAAACGTGATGTCACGACCGGCGGCAAGCGGCGGACCCTGCCCCACCATGTAGGTCTGCCCTTCGGCGGTCATGTCACGCTGCTGCGCCACCTGCGGCGAGGTCATCGTCATCGCCCCGACCTTCTGCGCTGCCAGCGACAGCCGTGCGAGTCCGGCCGGGAGTCGCTGAGTAATGCTCGTCGAGCCGCCGGAATACGGCATCGTGTAAGCGAACTGGACCAGGCTGGCGCCAGGAGGGAACGGTCCATTCACGTTCACACGATCACCGGCCGCAACTGCGAGCGGCGATGATCCCTCGAGCAGCGCCAGGCGCTCCCCGCCCGCTGGAAGCGGAAACACGATCGGGACGGCCGGCTGGACCGGAGTTCTCGCCGTGTTCTGGATCTCGAAGATGTTGAAGACGTTCAGCCCGCCGTCACCCAGCTCGATCACGAAGCGCGACTGCTCGCCAAGCACGACGATGCCGGTCGTCGCGGGCCCTGCGGCCAGCTGCTGGTCATTCTGGCTCGGCTGCGTCCGCGGCTCGGCACCAGGATCGGTGGCGACGAGCATGATGCGGACGCCGGCATTCGGCGGCAGCGTGAACTCCTGTGACTCGAGGCGCTCACCGTCGACGGTGGTGACAGCCTTCACCGTCGAGCCCGGCTTCAGCCCGCTGAACTCGGCGCGGCCCTGGTCGTTCGTCTTGCCCGCCGCTTGCACCTGCCCGACCAGTTCCACTGGATGGCCGGTCACGATGTTCGTGAGTGAACCGCGGACCACTCGGACCGTGACGGTGCCGGCGGGGATTTCGCCCGTCGGGAGAGGCACACCGGACATCTGTCGCGGATCCGGCATCTGTCCACCGCTCGGCATCTGTGCATGCGAACCTGGCACAACCGAGGCAACGATCACGAGAGCAACGAACAAGCGCCTCACGCGCGTGCTCCTTCCGCGATCAGCCTCGCACCACAGCGCTTGCAGAACGCCGCGTCCGTGTCGTTCGTTGTCCCGCACACACACGCAGGTGCGGTTGACACGCCCGCTGCCGTGGAAGGTCTCGCGGGTGCTGCATGTGCCGATTCCCGTACTCGCCTCGCAAGCTCCTGCTCGATGACGGCACGATAACCGGTAGCGTCCGCGTCGAGCTGCCTCATCAACGAAAGCGCGCGCGTGCGCAGGCGCGCCGACATCTCGTCGAAGTCCTTCGCCGACAGCTTCTGCATCGACCGGTCGAACTCGAGCTCCTTGATGGTCCTGAGGACGAGCATCTTCTCGCGCTCGAGCGCAGCACGAGTCCGTTCGCTGACCGGTTCCCCCGTGCGCAGGACGACCGGCGCCGTCAGGGGCACCAGCATGCGATAGAACGCACCCGCGGCAGCGCCGGCGGCCGCGATCGTCAGGCTGATCAGGATCAGGTGCTCCGGCGACGACTGTCGCGCCACGATGACCGCGACGGTCGCGAGCAGGATCGACGCGAGCACAAAGAAATGCCACGGCCGAAAGCCGTCGTCTGCTCGAGGCGTGATACTGGGAATGACCGCGTCGACGCGGCCGTCGGCGTCAATCGAGATCTCTGAGCTCATCGTCCAGTCTCTCGTCTAGCTGCGCCTGATCGCCTGACGGGGCGATCTCCGACGCCTTGTGCTCTTCGGGCCGCGTCCAACGCCGGGCCGCCAGGGCGACTCCGACAGCCGCGGTTCCGCCCAGCAGGTACGGGAAGAGCCAGAGGAGCCGGTTGAAGCCCTTGTCGATCGGCCGCGCCAGGATCTCCTGGCTGCCGTGATCGGCGACGAAGGCTGCGAGCACCTCATCGCGCGTCATGCCTGCCGCCAGGAACTTTGCCAGCTTGGGCCGCTGAGCGTCGAGACCGTGGCAGTTCGGCTCCATCGGGCAGTCGTTCATCGGACGGCGGCAGCCGCACGTGCACATGATCTCTCCTTCGAGAGCCCTGTACAGCTCGCTCCTTGGGTCCGGCGATACAGTCTGACTCGCGGCACCCTGCGCGTGAATATGGCCAGGCACGAGCAGGAGCATGAAGCCGAGCATGGCGGTGGTCGCGGCGCCCTGCGGCAACTTTGCCATCGCGACCGCAAACATCGACTCGGGGAGCATCGAGACGACGCTGCCGATCACCATGATGCCGAGACCGAGCCACACCCAGTTGACGAGTGGATTGACGGTGATGCCGTAGTTTGCGCCCTGCGAGGCAACGTCGAAACCTGCGAGCACGATATAAAGATCCTCGGCAACCGTCCGGCGGATCGCCACTTCCGTCGTCGGCTCCTCCGGCCGTTTTTCGTAGTACCACTTGGCCGGCGTCATCGTGCCGATCTCTTTGCCGTCACGGAAGACAGTGACGTGCCCGGTAATCATCTGCTTCTGCGCGTCGGTCGTGACCCGCAGCGCATCGTGCCGGACGGTGAAGCCGCCCACGGTCGTCTCCTGCCCGGGCTTCACCTCGACCTTCTCTTCCTTCTTGAATCCTTCACCCGCAAAGCCGAAGAACATCACCACGATGCCGAGATGGACGATGTAGCCGGCATAGCGACGCCGCGAACGGCCGAACAGGCCGACGAACGCCGTGAACAGGTCCGTGCCGGTCGACTGCTTTCGTACGCCCGCACCGCGGATCATCTCCTGCGCGATCGCGACGATCACCCACGCAGACAGCGCGAAGCAGATACCCGATGCCCACACGCGCACGCCGAGTGCGACGAGCGCGCCGCCCGTCACCAGCGCGGCAGTTGCCGGCCAGACGAACTGGTGAGCCAGGTTAGACAGCGTCGATTTGCGCCACGCGAGCAGCGGGCCGATGCCGGTCAACAGCAGCAGAATGAGACCGATCGGCAGCATCCACTTGTTGAAGAACGGCGGGCCCACGACGAGCCGCTCACCGCGGATCGCTTCACTCAACGTCGGATACATCGTCGCGAACAGGACGAAGAACGCCGAGAACAGCAGGATCCAGTTGTTGGCGAGGAACGCCGCCTCGCGCGAGACCCACGAGTCGAGCTCGTTGCGGGCCTTGAGCAGCGGCAGGCGGTAAATCACCAGACCGAAGCTGAAGACGAGGATCACCACCATGAAGATGCTGAACAGCATCGCGAGCTGCGGGTCTTCACCGAAGGCGTGGACCGACTGGACGACACCCGACCGCGTCATGAACGTGCCGAAGATCGTCAGGAAGAACGTCAGGATCACCAGCGTCATGTTCCAGACGCGCAGCATGCCGCGACGCTCCTGGACCATGACGGAATGCAGGAAGGCGGTCGCGGTGAACCACGGCAGCAGCCCGGCGTTCTCGACCGGATCCCATCCCCAGTAGCCGCCCCAGCCAAGCTCCTCGTACGCCCACAGCATGCCGAGGCCGAGGCCGAACGTCAGGAACATCCAGCCGACCATCGTCCAGCGGCGGACGGCGCGGAGCCATGAGTCGTCCAGGAAGCCAGTGATCAGCGCCGCGATCGCGAACGCAAACGGGATCGTCATGGCGACGAACCCGATGTAGAGCGATGGCGGATGGATCGCCATGTAGAAGTTTTGGAGCAGCGGGTTCAGCCCGGCACCATCGGCCGGCGCCGGTGTCAGGAACGTCGAGAACGGGTTCTTGTGAATCACCATCAGGAAGATGAAGAACATCTCCACCGAGGCGATGACCGCAACCACGTACGGAATCAGTTCGCGATGACGTTCGCGATTGATGTAGACCGCGGCCGCGCCGAAGCAGCCGAGCAGGAACACCCAGAACATGATCGAGCCGTCGAGCCCGCCCCAATAGGAGGCGATCTTGAACGCGAGCGGCTGGGCGGCGTCCGAGTAGCGCTGGACGTAGCGGATCGCGAAGTTGTCGGTGACGAAGGCGTGGATCAGGATGCCGGACGCGACCGTCATCATCGCGGTGACGAGATAGAACGCGCCGATGCCGCTCTCGACCAGCCGCGTCGAACGGCGCCGCGCACCGGCCACCGACGCCGCAATCGCGTAGGCGCAGATGACGAACGTCGCCAGCAGAACGAATGTGCCGAGGGCGGGCACGGTTAGATCCCTGTCCGGCGCGGCGGCGCCGCTTCGTACTTGGACGGGCACTTCGCCATGACGCCGTTCGGCTCGACCATGAACCGATCACCGACCAGGTGCCCCTTGACGACGACTTCGGAACCGTCCTTGAAAGTGTCGGGGACGATCCCGGTGTAGCGCGCGTTCACGACGTGGCCCTTGCTCTCCACCTGGAACGCGTATTCGAGGGAGTCGGGCTTACGGCCGATCGACTTGTCGACCACGAAGCCATGGAGCTGGAGCTTCTTACCGTGCCACGCGGCCGGATCCACCATGACCTCTTCGACGTGCTTGTAATACTCGGTCCCTTCCCTCAGGGACGTGTACATCAAGGCGCCCAATGCGCCCACGAGGACGATGGCGGTGGCCAGGACCCTGATCGTTTTTGCTTTCATCTCGGAACACCCGCTGTCGTTGGGATTCGTTTGGAATGAACGACTTATTGTACTTCACCCAGCAGCCGGTGCACGGTGTGCACGGGGAGTCCAACGACCGTCGACCATGAGCCTTCGATGCGATCGATGAACCGCGCTCCGCGCCCCTGGATCCCGTAGCCGCCGGCCTTCCCCATCGGCTCGCCCGAGGCGACGTACCACTCGATTTCCGCGTCGCTCATCGGGCTAAAGCGCACGAGAGTCCGGTCCACGGAGGTCCGCTCGACCCGATCAGAGATCACCACGACAGCGGTGAGCACTTCATGTGCCTGGCCCGACAGTAACCGAAGCATGCGAGCCGCGTCCTTGGCGTCGGCGGGTTTGCCCAGGACCCGTCCATCCCTGACGACCTCAGTGTCGGCTGCCAGCACGGCTACATCCCTTGAGGGATGCAAACGAGAAACGTGACGGGCTTTGTCGAGCGCCACTCGACCGGTATAGAGCTCCGGCGCCTCGCCGTCCCGCGGGGTCTCGTCCACGTCGGCTGGCGAGACATCGAAGGCAAAGCCGGCTGCTTTGAGGAGTTCAGCGCGGCGGGGTGACGCAGAGGCAAGGATGAGGCGCACGGCTTGATACTATCTTTACGCGCGACCGACTCAACTACCAACCTCCAGCTGCCAACTCCCAAAGGTGCGTGGTTGGAGGTTGTTAGTTGGTAGTTGAAAGTTGACCCGATGGGCATGGTCCGAAGGACGTGCGGTACAGTCGTCATCCCTATGAGGTCGATCCAGAATCTTGCCGGCGGCGTGCTGGCCGACATCGTCCGCCGCCAGCCATCGTCCCCCGAACGCACGAGCTTTGCGTGGCAACTCGCCGTGGGACCTGCCCTGGCCCGGGTGACGTCTGTACAACTGGAAGGCACCACCCTCACGGTTCGCTCCGCCGATCCCCGGTGGTTGAAGGAAATCGACCGGGCCAAAGCCGTGGTGCTGCCCAAGGTTCAACATCTGCTCGGCGCCGACGCCGTCACGAAAATCCGTACACGATCATGAACAACGCCGTCATCCTCTCTGCCGTCCGCACACCCACCGGGAAGTTCCTGGGAGCCCTCAAGGACTTCACTGCCCCGCAGCTCGGCGCGCTCGCCGTCCGCGAAGCTGTCGTCCGCGCCGGCATCGATCCCGCCATCGTGGACGAGTGCATCATGGGCAACGTCATTCAGGCCGGCAACGGTCAGAACCCGGCGCGCCAGGCCGCGCTGAATGGCGGGCTGCCGGAGGCAGTCTCTGCCCTGACGATCAACAAAGTGTGCGGATCCGGCCTTAAGGCGGTGATGCTCGCCGCGCAGGGGATCGCGACCGGCGATATCGAAACAGCGGTCGCCGGCGGCATGGAGTCGATGAGCAACACGCCGTACCTGCTGCAGCGCGTCCGCGAGGGGCTGCGAATGGGCAATGGACAGTTGATCGATTCGATGATCAACGACGGTCTGTGGTGCTCGTTCGAGAACTGCCATATGGGGATGGCGGGCGAACACGTGGCCGAGACGTACAAGGTCCTGCGCGCCGAGCAGGACGCCTACGCGGTCGAGAGCCACCGGAAGGCGGCGCAGGCGGCTCGCGAAGGCTGGTTCAAGGACGAGATCCTGCCGATCACCATCCCGCAGCGCAAAGGCAATCCGATCGTCGTCGATCGCGACGAAGGCGTCCGCGAGGACACCACGGTGGAAACACTCGGCGCGCTGAAGGCCGCGTTCAAAAAGGACGGCGGCACCGTGACGGCCGGCAATGCGCCCGGTGTGAACGACGGCGCCTCCGCGGTCGTGGTCATGTCCGAGAGTAAGGCCCGCGCGCTCTCGCTGATACCGATGGCGCGCATCGTCGCCCAGGCGACCACCGGGCTGGCGCCGAAGCTGGTGCTGATGACGCCGGTGGAGTCGGTGCGCAAGGTCGCCGAGAAGGCGGGCTGGGAACTGAAGGACGTCGATCTGATCGAGATCAACGAGGCGTTTGCAGTGCAGGCCGTCGCGGTGATCCGCGAGCTTGGGATCGACATCGACAGCGTGAACGTCCACGGCGGCGCGGTGGCGCTGGGTCACCCGATCGGCGCCAGCGGCTCCCGCGTCCTGACGACCTTGATGTACGCGATGAAGCGCCGCGGCGTGAAGCGCGGGATCGCGGCGCTGTGCCTGGGCGGCGGCAACGGTGTCGCGTTGGCGGTGGAGGCCGTGTAGGCCGGTTCGCGATTCCCCACTCGCGACTGCGGTAGTGAGCATCAGGATTCCGCGCGTGTGAGCGGGCATGTCGCCGCGGCATTGCACGGTGCGGCGGGCGATCGGACCGCCAACACCAACCGACCTGAACTTTGTCCCGGGTGATTACGTCGAAGAACGGCAATCCCGGGCGACGCCAGCGCCCCACACGGACCAGGGTCGCTCGATGTCTCCATACGTACGCGCCGCACTCGTTGCGGCTTGCCTCTCACTGGGCGTTGCTTCCGCGGCGTTCGCACAATCACCCAACACCACACCGCCGGCCGCTGCGCCCTGGCGCTCGTCCCTTGATGTCACGCTGTTCGATGCACCTCACAACGGCGAACACGGGCTGCGCGCCCCCAGCATGCAGCAGTCGCTCGACATCTCGATCGCCGGTTACGAAGGGATGCACGGCGGTATCGAAAAGCTCTTTGGCGCTCGAAAGAAGTGGGGCAAGGCAGCGATCGTGTTCGCGGACCTCTTCACGACGCTCGAGGTCGCGCTGCCCCTGACTAGTGTCTGGGTCCACGAGGAGTTTCACCGCGCCGCAATGGGTCGCCGGGGTGTCGACAGCCACAATGACGTCTACGACTTCAACCTCGGCGCCGACTGGATCGCTGTGAGCCACGTCGCCGACGAAGACCTCGCGCGTCTGAAAAGGGAGCATCCAGCCGAGTGGGTGCGCGTGAACGAGGCGGGCATCGAGGGGGAATTGATGCTCGTGCGGGATCTCGAACGCCGCCGCTTCTTCGGCAAGTCCACCACGTGGCACCTGCCGCTTTACTGGATGACCAAGCTGGGAACGATCGGCTACGTGCAGTCCGGCAGTTGGGACGATGCGGACGCCGACGTTGACGAAGCCAACATCGAGGACGGCACGAACCTGGATCGTCGCGACTTCACAGGTCATGACTTTCTCGGCTGGGTGTATGACCTGCACCGTCCTGAGGAGCTGTACGAGACGCGAGGGCAGCACCCGTCCGGGGTGGGCATCGACCGGTATCGGAAGCGCGCGCACCTGACCGACGCTGAGAAGGAGTACCTGAAGCTGGTCGGCACGCTACAGTGGCTGAACCTCGTTGATCCTTTTCTCTTCGGACTGAACGACGGCATTGCGCTCGGCAGCGGAGCCAACCCCGTGCGGGTCAGCGCAGGTCTGAGCCACTACCTCACGTCATTCGGCTATTCAGTGGACGCGAACCTGCTCGCACGGCGGGGCAACGCACATCTAGCCGTGACGCTGCACTCATACAAGAACCGCGACAATCGGTTCGCTGGCCTCGAGACAGAGCTCCTCGACTACCCCGTGACCGTCGCCGGGCGTGACTGGCAGGTGTCGCCGCGCCTGGCGCTCTGGTCACAACCGGAGCGCCAGCGCTTCGACGCCACGGAAGGCGCGCTTGGCGGTCTCGCAGGAGTGCGCGTGCGCACGGCCGTGTCCCGTCGAGTTGCGGCCTTCGTGGACGTCGAGACGAAGAGCGCCGGCTGGGTTGCGGGCAACGCGTACCTCGATCGGAACACGTCGCTTCGCGTGGGCGTGTCGCTCCTGGCGGCGCGCTAGAA
>JACDDJ010000610.1 GCA_013817065.1 Acidobacteriota bacterium | reverse complement strand
CGCCCACACCTCTCATCGGTTTCCTGGAAAGACGCACAGCGAACGGACCGCACGCTCGCTGCGCGTCGCGTGATCCGGATCGCAGATAGTGGTCTCAGTCTGGGTCATTTCTCGCGAGCAGAAGTGGGTCAATTCTGGCGAGCGCCGAAGGACAAGGAAGACCGCCCCGTACACACCGCCCAAAGACTGTGCGACGTAGTAGATTCGCGTTGGGTCCAGGTCGGGCAGTGCATCGTCATCGACATCCACACCCGCCTCGATCTGACGCACCAGCTGCATGAGGTCGGCAACCGTCTGACGGAAGCCATCCGCATCGTCGATGATCGTGCGTGGTTGCGCCGCCCGGATGCCTTCTCTGCCTTCGATCACCCCATCGCCGTTCTGGTCGAACCCGCGCCCCCCCGAGGGGAAGGCCACGGAATCGCCGTTGGTGCGGCTCACGGTGAGCGCTCCGAGCGGACCAAACCCATGGCCGACCCCGTTAATCGCGATCGTCGCGATGCCGCGCTGCGCGAGAAGCCCCGCAAGCGGGCTCGCCACGCCGAGCGTGAATCCCTCCTTGCTGCCGCCCCCGCCATGTCCGGCGATTACGACCGGCGAGCCGTTCGCCGGGGGAGCACCGGAGGGCAGTATGAGGCTGAAATAGATGTCGTGTATCCCCGTACTCACGGGCGTTCCGGTACGCGTGCCGATGGGCGGAATGAAGTCCCCAGGGTGCACTTGGTAGTCCCGCGCGGCGAACCTGCCGAATGCGACCGCGCCGACGACTCCCGGGATGCTCCGCAGATCGGCAGGACTGAAATTGACGACGTTGAACGACGGAGCCGTTCGCGTCTGCTGGCTCCATGCGAACCCTGACACCTCAGGAAGTGGGAAGACCGTCCGACTCCCGCCGGGTCCGAGGTTGAAATCGACAGGGCCTTGGGGCCGCCGCCTTGATTTGATCGCGGATCTTCTCGAGGACGGCGGTGACGCTTTGCGTCGTGAACACGGTAGCGACGGCGATCTGCTGTTCCGCAACACCGGCCTTCCTTGCCACGCGGACCGCGTCGAGGAGGGCATCCTTGTACGCACCGCGCACGGTCTGGCGGAAGCGCCGGAACGTCTGTTGGGCCGCCACGGGTGCGCCCGAGGCGGCGCGTACTCCTCGCGTCACGATTAGGGCGTAACGCGTATGCTGCTCCAGAAGCTCGTCCGACTCGACATGGAGCGCGTTCGTGAAGGGGTCCCAGACGACCTGACTGATGCCCACCCTTCGAGGCGCCGTCTCCTCGTCGCATTCCTCCGCACCATCGCTGTCGTGAGGGCAGACCAGCTTGATTAGAAAGACGGTGTCGCTGGTCACCGTGTGGACGTCGATCGCGCCACTGAACGGAATCGAGAGTCGCGGCTGGACGTTGAATCCATCGAGCGTGTTGATGACGTCGATGTCCTCGCAATCGGATGCGCGCTCCAGGCAGTCAGGCTTCGGGAGAGTGACCCGCAGCCCGGTCATCTGAGTCGGATCGGCAACCGTGAATCGGTCGCTGGGAAAGGGGCCGCCGTCCGGCCCGCTGAGGTCGAACCGCGGATGGACTTCCGTCGCCCGCATGGCAGGTGCGAACAGCAGGAGCATGGAGAGAACAACGGGAATGGGTCGGATGCTTGCTGCGAGCATGATCTTCTCACTTGGAACGGGTTTGGTTTCGAGAACAATCGGCGGCGGTGGCTGGAGCGCCACTCGTCCGCCAATTACCAACGTCCCAAGCGGAAGGAAAAGAGATCACGCGAGAAAAAAATGTTCCGCCGGCGCTGGATCCGGGAGCACGGCTCGCGCTCCGTCCCGTGAGGTCATCCGCCCTTCAGTCGTCAGCGCACGCGGGCGGTTGGTCTGGGGCATCAGGAACAGTCTCAGACGGCACGTGCTCTCGGCCCTTGGCTGGCTCGTCGGGACGCCAGTTGATACGATGGGCGAACCTCAGCACTACCCGGGCGAATGCGCCCCGCCGCCTTACGGCTCGGGCCGTAGTCTGGCTCAGCCGTTCGCAGGTGCACCGCAAGCTCCGCGCCTTGACGATCAGCCGCCGACGCTGATGATCCATTCGATTCGGCTCCAGCGTGCCGCCGAACTGCTCGCCCAGAAGACCGGGTCAGTGGCGGAGATTGCGTACTTTGTCGTTTCAACAGCCAGGCGTATGCTTCCGTGAGCAGTTGGGCTGCTCGCCGAAGGAATATACACACGCGGTTCGTCTCTCCGGGCAACTTCCCGCTCCGTGCCCTTTCCGCCGCGGTGCGAGCGTCGGCGGGCTCAGCGGGATGGGGGCTCGCCGCGTGGTGACACGCGTGTGTTCTTGCTGATGCACGTTTGCGATCTCGGGCTTCATCACTGGTCAAAAGAGAGGAAGGAGTACCCATGGTTCGTTTGAGAGGTGTTCTTCTGCGGGTCGGCCCGGCCGCGATTGCGGGCCTGCTTCTGACGACGACCGCGGGAGCGCAGACAGGTCTCGCCACGATCACGGGCATCGTGTCGGATTCATCCCGGGGGGCGCTGCCGGCACTTACGGTCACGGCGACCAACCAGGCGACGAACATCGCCTACACCGGCGTGACGAACGAAGCCGGCAACTACATCATCACCGGCGTGCCGATCGGGTCGTACGTGATCACGACGGAGCTGCAGGGCTTCAAAAGCGTGCAGTCGACCGTGTCGCTCTCGGCGAACCAGACGGCGCGCGTCGACTTTACGCTCGAACTTGGGACGGTCGAACAGCGCCTCGAGGTGGTGGCGACGAGCGCCGTGCTGCAGACCGAGAACGCGGTGGTCGGCAACACGCTGCAGCAGCGGCAGGTGGAGGCGCTCCCGATCCAGGGGCGGAACCTGTCGACCGCGACGCTCTACACAGCGGGAGCGGTCACACCCAATCCGAGCGCCTTCAACAGCCTGAAGAACACCGGCAGCGGCCGGCCGTTCGTGAACGGCCAGCGCGAGCAGGCGAACAACTTCAGCCTGGACGGCGTTGACATGAACGACGCGATCGACAACCTGATCGCGTATCAGCCGAGCCCTGACGCGGTGGAGGAGGTTCGCATCGAGTCGAACAACTACTCGCCCGAGCTCGGGAACGTGGCCGGCGGCCTGGTGAACATGGTCCTGAAGTCGGGCACGAGCCAGTTCCGCGGCAACACGTTCTATTACTGGCGCGACAACGAGCTGGCGGCGACGCCGTGGGCCACCAACCGCGCCGGCGGCCGCAAGTCGGGGTTCACGCGGAACATCTTCGGCGGCACGTTCGGCGGCCCTATCGTCCGCAACACGGTGTTCTTCTTC
>JACDDJ010000609.1 GCA_013817065.1 Acidobacteriota bacterium | reverse complement strand
CCGTGTGCCACCCACGACGGTTCGCAAGACCCACCGCTTCGCCCCGGCGTCGTCAACGAACAGGTAGAGGCCATTGCCGTCGGCGTAGCGTCCGGGGCGCTTGGCGTTGCGGATGTGCACCGCCGTCAGTCTGCGCTCGGGATGTCGACCGCGAGGCTTTGTCAGTGTGGTCCCGCCGCGCTCTTCAGAATCCCTCATGGCGTCCCACATATTAGTCGGGATGCTGCTGAACCGCAATGGACAACATGGGACAACAAGCGACGATTTACAGAGTTAAAATCGTAGTGTCTGGATGGATTGAGATGTTGCTGGACGTCAGTTCGACGGACTCCCTCTCCGCCATCTAAATGGGCGCAGGTCCTGGAGAAATCCGGGGCTTGCGCCCTTCGTCCTGTACGCTCCCTCGCGAGTGCACTGCACCGCGTTAGCGTGGACGCGCCTGAAGCCTGAAGTTCGCGTCGACAAACACGCCCGACGGCGCCGGGACGAGCACCCCGCCCACCATCCGGCCGCTTGCCGGCGCCTTGCGAAACGGAGTGGGTGGAAAGCCCGTGACATACATGTCACCGCCCGTGTAGATGTCCGTATCGAAGCTCCCCGCAAACGATCCCTGCGCGTCGGTGTAAACCCAGTACTTCGTGCCACCCGCGATTACAGCGGAACTGCCGAACGCATAGACGCCGTCGGCAGTGGACTCCGAACGCGCGACCAATCCAGGCGTCGAGGAATTGAGTAGACCCGGGACGCCGAGGTACTTCTGGGTCAGGAGATACAGGTTGCCAAAGGCGCCGGCGCCTTCTGGAAGCTGTAGAAGTTGAAACGCAGATCGCTGAAGCTGCCGGTTTCGGGAACCACGAACGACTGTCCCACCCAGTTGAATGTCCCCGTCTGGCCAGACGTGACTTCCAGGCCGGTGGTCACGTCGATCAGCGTCCGCAGGCCGGACGCCGTCCCTGGCCCTGTGATCTGGCCGATACTGGATTGGCTGGTGTTGCAACCGGACACCAGCAATGAAGTCGACAGCAACAGGGTAGAAGTACACAACCGGCGCATGCTCATTCCTCCAACCCTGATGATAGCTCCGCGATCCGCCGGATGGACGCTACGGTTCGGCTTTGAATTTCAGCACTTGCGCGTATAGCGCATTCATCTCGTCGCCAAACCGTTGCGTGCCGAAGCGCGTTCGGACCGACTCTTTCCCCGCTGTCGCCATCCGTCCCGCCAGTGGACGATCGTGGAGAAAGGTGAGGATGTGCGCGGCGAGTTCCTCGTCATTCTCGTGCGCGTGCATGAAGCCCGTCTCCCCTTGTTGAATCACTTCGGGCACACCGTCGACCGCAGTAGCCACCACCGGTAAGCCCTGGGCCATCGCTTCGAGGATCACCAGCGGCAGCCCTTCCCAGTGCGTAATCAGAACGAACACGTCCATCGCCGCCAGCACGCTCCGCGCGTCGTCACGGTGTCCGGTGAAGATGAACGAATTGCTGACGGCACATTCTTGAAGTACCTGCTGGATCGAACGGTAGTGCTCCCGGTATGTATTTTCGGACGTGTAGTCGCCGACGATCACGAAACGCGCTTGCGGTGTTACCGCCAGCACGCGTGCGGCGGCGCGCGCGAGCGTCGCGAAATCCTTCTGTGGAGCCACTCGGGCGAGCATCCCCACCACCGGTGCATCGGCCGGGATCCCGAGCTCGTGCCGGATGCGAGCGCGACCCGCAACGTCGACACCTGGGATATCTATCCCGTCGTAGATGACCGCACCCCGGTGCTCCGGCACGGCATACCCAAACTTGCGCCAGGTGTCGCGTGATACGAATACAAATTTTTTCACCGGCCACAGAAAGCTGCGGTCACGCCTGGACAGGTCCTCATATCGATTTCGAATGTGGGAGATAACGGGCACCCCGGCAAGGCGGCCGGCCAATCCCGAGTAAAACGCGGCATCCATGTCCGCGCAGTGCACCAGGTCCGCGCCGACTCGCTGTAACACGCGGGCAAGCTTGCGCGATGCGGAGAGAAACCTGGCAGCATGGCGGTAGCTGGGTACCGGGGGCTCGTAAACAACACACTCGATACCCGCGGACTCGAATAAGGACTGCACCGCGGGTCCGTCTTTCAAACACAACGCGACGTTCGTAAACCGCGAATCGTCGATGGCTTTTGCTATCCGCAACGTCCCGAGCTCGGTCCCACCGACATTGGCAAACGGGAGGACGTGAACAATGCGATGTCGCTTCATATTTTGCCGTGCCGTTGGCGGAGCGAAGACCTTCAGGAACCCTGCCGTGAGCTTATTACGTTCCCGGCAGGTGCGGGCGCTGAATGCCGTGGATCAGCTTGTGAACGTTCAGCTTCCACCGCCAACGCCGGTCGGACCCTTGCCTCCACATACCCCATGAGTGGATCAGCGACGCCGCGGTCGCCATCCTCAACACGAACGACGATACGGTCGAGATGCTGCGACTAATCGGTGTCCAGGGGCGGTAGATACAATAGTGTGCACATGTCGCCAGCCCGCCTTGCCAGATGATGACAGAACCTGAGACGGTCGCGGCCGCGCTCCGTGAATCCGAGCTGCGATACCGGACGCTGTTCGATTCGATCGACGAAGGTTTCTGCGTCTGCCAGATGCTGCTCGATGGCGATGGGCACGCTTGCGACTACAAGTTCCTGGAAGTCAACCGGACCTTTGAGCAGCACACCGGTCTGGCAGGGGCGCCGGGCCGCACGGCGCTCGAGCTCGTTCCTGATCTCGAGCCGCACTGGGTCGAGATGTACGGCAGGGTCGCGCTCACCGGCGAGCCGTTGCGCTTCGAGCAGGGGTCTGACGCCATGGGCCGCTGGTTCGACGTCTACGCGTTTCGCTTCGGGGAGCCGCGCAGCCTGACCTTCGGCATCCTGTTCACTGACGTCACCACGCGCCGACGCGCCGAAGAGAAGCTCCACCGAACGCAGGCGCGGCTCGAGTCAGCGCTCCAGGCCGGTCTTGCCGGGACGTTCTACTGGGACATTCCGCGCAACCTGGTGATCACCGACGAAAACATGCAGCGGTACTTTTCGCTCAGCGACCGCGCGCTGACTGAGGGCGTGCCGCTCGAGGACCTCCTGCCCGCCATCCATGCAGATGACCGCGCCAGGGTCGCGGAAGCTCTGGCTGCGGCGGCCCAGGATCGGAAGCTGTATCACGTCGAGTACCGGGTGCTCCACTCCAATGGCAGCATTCGATGGCTGTCGGCTCGCGGCGGTGTCGAGTCCGGAAAGGGAGGCGAGGTGCTCGGGCTCGCCGGTTTCACGCTCGATGTGAC
>JACDDJ010000608.1 GCA_013817065.1 Acidobacteriota bacterium | reverse complement strand
GTCCCACGGCATCGACCCCATGATCAAGGAGGGCGAGCGCCGCGGTCGCAGGACGATCATCGTGGACGAGTGGGGACCGTATGACTGGAAGTCGCCGAAGCTCTGGCCGGTCCTGGACTCCGACGGTCGGCTGCCGTTTCAACGTCGCGCGAAATCGACCGGCCTGTTCGATCGAACGGTGAGACTCAAAGTCCTCGGGCCGGGAGGGTCGTGGGAGATGTCCTCCGCGCGCGGCGCTGATGTGGCTCCCAGGCAAGGCAAAGTGGGAGACGTGATCACTGTGTCGCCGAGATCGGAAGGCGGTGGTCTCGTTGATTACGAGGTCACGATGACCTACGTGGGCGCCGCAGTCACATCTCCTCGAGGTGCAGTCACGGCGGCGGGACGCCCCTACACGTTCCGATATTCACGTTTCTTCGCGCCGGTGGACTGGACGTTGAACTTCTTCGAGCTGCCCGACTCGAGTGACCCCGTGAAGGCGCCGGCTCCCGCCGCTTTCGCGCAAGCTCTGCGTGGAAAACCACTCAGGACCTTCGAGGCCGACCGCATCGACTACCTGTCCGGAGGCGCCCTCGAAGAGGGTTTACCACGTGATCGCGTTGCCATCGTCGCTGAGGGCTCGGTCCTTCTGCCTGAAGGGGATTACACCTTGCAGGTGATCTCCGACGACGGGGCACGGGTGTGGGTGGACGGCCGGCTGATGCTCGACGCCTGGGCACCGCATGAATCGCGCGTCGACCGGGTGACGATCACCGGCGGACGGCGCACGCTGAAGCTCGAATACTATGAAGTGAGCGGTTGGGCCGAGATTTCCTTGGATATCCAGCCGCGGAGGATGCGCTATTGATGGGATTCGAGGTTGCGTCGCTTGGGGACCCGCAAATCTGGATTGCTCTGGCTACGCTCACCTTCCTGGAGATAGTTCTCGGCGTCGACAACGTCATCTTCATCTCGATCCTCTCCCTCAAGCTGCCTGCCGATCAGCAGAAGCGTGCCCGGCGCATCGGACTGCTCGGAGCGATGTTCACACGGATCGCGCTGCTGTTCTCGCTCGCCTGGATCATCAAGCTGACCACGCCGTGGTTCACCATCCTGGGAGAGGAGATCTCCGGCCGGGATCTGATTCTTATCGTCGGTGGCCTCTTCCTGATCGGCAAGAGCGTCTACGAGATCCACGACAAGCTCGAAGGGGAAGAAGGCCATGCCGTGGCGAGAGTGGCGGCCTCGTTTGCCAGCGTGATCTTCCAGATCATGCTGCTCGATATCGTTTTCTCACTCGATTCGGTCATCACGGCGGTCGGGATGGTCGATGTGCTGTGGGTGATGGTCGCGGCGGTCATGATCTCGATCGGCATCATGCTGGCGTCGGCCGAAGCCATCAGCGCCTTCGTGAACCAGCATCCAACCGTCAAGATGCTCGCTTTGAGCTTCCTGCTGCTGATTGGCATGTCGCTGATCATGGAAGGCTTCGAGCACCACATCCCGAAGGGCTACATCTACTTCGCGATGGGCTTCTCGGTGTTCGTCGAGATGGTCAACATGCGGCTGCGAAAAGTCTCGTCGAAGCCGGTCGTCCTGCACGATCGGTACGCCGAGCCGGCAGCGCCGCTGCCTCCCGCCGGAGGGCCGGTCAAGAAGCGCACCTGAAACGTTCGAGCTCCTGCGGGCGTCTTAGCTGGGTCAGCCCACTTTCCGGAGGATTGCTCTACATGAAGCGTTTTGTACTCGTTCCCGCTGCTGTAATGATCGCGGCGGCCGTCGTCGCGGTTCACGCTCAACAGGCTCCGCCCGCTGGCACCCCTCGAGCCGCGCCGCCGGCAGCGCAGCAGCAGCGTCCCCCACAGGCCCCGCTTGGTCCAAACGAATGGCGGATCGATCGCAGCCACTCGGCCGCGAGTTTCAGCGTCCGCCACAACGTGGTGTCCACGGTCCGTGGTCAGCTCGGACCGATCTCCGGCAAGGTCGAATGGGACGGGAAGGACGTCCGCTCGGTAGCGGCCGATGTGTCCGTCGACATGAACGGCATCAACACGCAGAACGAAGGGCGCGACAAGCATCTTCGCAACGCCGACTTCTTCGACGTGGCGAACCATCCGGCCTTGACGTTCAAGTCGAAGCGCGTCGATGCAGTTGCTGATGGCCGCTTCAAGCTCGTCGGTGACCTCACCATCCGCGGGAACACCAAGGAAGTCGTCCTCGACGTCGAAGGGCCCTCGGCGTTCATGAAGAATCAGCGTGGCGTGCTGACCGGCGCGACCGCGACCACCAAGATCTCCCGCAAGGAGTTCGGGATCCTCTGGAACAACATGATCGAGGCGATGCCGGTCGTCGGCGACGAAGTGACGGTGACGATCGATCTCGAACTGACCCGTCCGGCGCTGCCCGGCGCTACTCAGTAGCATCCATCGCCACTGAGGGGAGGCCGCCCGGTATTGGGTGGCCTCCCATGTTTGACAAAGCTCATCCACGCCTTCAACAATCGCGAGCATGACTCTCGTGTTTGCTGCCGCTCTTTCGCTCCTTATCCTCCAGACCCCTGCCTATGTCCCCGAGAGGGTCTTCGACACTCGTCAACAGGTCTTCGTCGATTTCGAGGTGATGCTCAGCGGGATCGCGGAGGTCGACGTCGTCTTTGTCGGCGAGATGCACGACGATCCCAACACCCATCGTCTCGAGGCCGCCATCCTCGATGGTCTGCAGCGCCGGAAGCGTTCGCCGGTCGTGTCACTGGAGATGTTCGAACGCGATGCACAGGCGTCGCTGGATGCCTACCTGGCCAATACCATGAGCGAGGAGGAGATGCTCGAGGGGACGCGGCCGTGGCCGCGCTACGCGACGGATTACCGTCCGCTCGTGGAGTTCGCGAAGAGCGCGGGCTGGCCGGTGGTCGCCGCCAACGTTCCGCGCGCGATCGCGCAGAAGGTTGCCAGGGCGGGGAAGGATGCAATTGGACAGCTGACGGAGGCGGAACGGGCCGTCACCGCGCGCGAGCTGCAGTGTCCTCTGGACGGCTACTTCGATCGCTTCGCCGAATCGATGTCGGCTCACCCGGCGCCCAACCAGTCCGAGGACGAGAAGAAGGCCATGGCGGAACGGTATTACTGGTCGCAGTGCGTGAAGGATGAAACGATGGCCGAAGCGATTGCCGCCGCCCTGAGCGAGCGCAGCGAGTTCCGAGGGCTTGCCCTGAGCGAGCGCAGCGAGTCGAAGGGGCCGGTCATCCATTACAACGGCGCCTTCCACAGTGACTTCGGACTCGGCACCGCCGAGCGCGTCCGCCGACGCCTGCCAGGCAAACGCACCGTCGT